>JAGGYO010000312.1 GCA_021162505.1 bacterium | reverse complement strand
CCATTTAGTTTGGATAATAAGGTAAATGATGATAATGGTACAAGCGATCAAAGATACCCTAAGGTAGCAACGGATAATAGTGGTAATTTTGTTATTTGCTGGGAAGATGGCCGAAATGGAAGTTCTGATATCTATTTTCAAAGATATGACTCATCTGGCAATACTCAAAATAAAAATATTAAAGTAAGTAATGATATAAATTTCCCTCAATACTTTTCTGAGTTAGATATGAACAATAATGGTGATTTTCTTATTGGTTGGCGCGCGAATGCTAATATTTATTGCCAAAGATATGATTCATCTAGTAATACACAAGGTGACAATATTAAAATAAATGAAGATAACACAATTATTCCACCAGGCTATCAATCAATTACAATGAACAATAATGGAAAGATTTTTATTACTTGGGAAGATATTCGTAGTAATCATTATCTCATTAAAGATATATATTGCCAAGTAATAGATTCTAGTGGAAATACTTCAGGAACAAATTTTCAAGTTAACGATGATAGTGTGACTTATTATCAAGAAAATCCCGCCATTATAATGAATAATAATGGTAATGTTATCATTAGTTGGGAAGATTCTCGTAATTTTGGTTGGTATAGTTATATTTATTGTCAAAGATATGATTCTTCTGGTAATGCCATTGGCATAAATATTAAGGTAAATGATGCTAGTGGAAATCATAATGAAAATCCATCCCTTGCAATGAATGGAAATGAAAATTTTGTTATTAGTTGGCGTGATAATCGTAATGGAGATTATGACATTTATTCCCAAAGATATGATTCAAATGGAAATACTCAGGGGAATAATATTAAAGTAAATGATGATACTGGCGCTGCTGATCAAGAGTATCCTTCTATTGCAATGGACAATATTGGTGATTATGTTATTACATGGTGCGATAATCGTAGTAATTTTACTTATGACATTTATTGTCAAAGGTATGATTCATCTGGGGATACTATTGGCCTAAATTTTAGAGTAAATGAGAATAGTGGTACAAGTGATCAAATCATTCCAGTGGTTGCAATTAGCAACAATGGGAATTTTGTTATTTGCTGGATAGATAGCGGGAATGCTAATATTTATTGCCAAAGATACGATTCCTCTGGTAATACACAAGGTTCTAATATAAAAGTAAATGATGTTGGAGGTGTAAGTGATCAGGGATATTCTTCCATTGCTATAGATGATAATGGTGATTTTGTAATTACTTGGAGTGATTTTCGTAATGGGAATACCGATATTTATTTTCAAAGATATGATTCATCAGGTAGTGCAGTAGGTACAAATTTTAGAGTTAATGACGATCTTGGTTCAAGTGATCAGGAGAATCCATCTGTTGCAATGTCGCCCGATGGATCAAAATTTATCATATCCTGGACAGATTATAGTAACCCCGATGGAGATTCTGAGATAATGGCTCAGTTATATGAAAAAGAGAAAAAGGTAGGGGGAAATGTTCAAGTAAATGATGCTGATTTATTTGCATACAATCATCAAAAGACATCAAAATATTCTGTTAGCTGTAATAATAATCAAATTGGTTTTACTTGGATGGATAATAGACGACATAAAGGTTGGGATATTTATGCAAAATTAACCGACTGGCAAGAATTCGCTCCTAATGTCTCAAATTTTAGTAATAACCTGAATGGTATAAAGTTATATCCAAATCCATTTAAACAGGATATGGGAACAGATGTAATTACATTTGCAAATCTAACGGAGAATGCAAAGATACAGATATACACGATTACCGGAAACCTTGTCTTTGAAGTAGAAGCGGAAAGTATAGATTATCCATGGAATCTTAAAAATAACATAGGTGATGATATTAAATCAGGTATTTATATTTATCTCATAACAAATGATAATGGTGAAAAAAAGATAGGTAAATTTGCAGTAATTAAATGATTAAAACACTGAAATACTGGATAAAATAGAAATTATTAATGATTATTTATTAAAATATTAAATTACAAAAATACTTGATTTTTTTTGATAATATGATTAAATATGGATTTATACGCCTGTAGCTCAGATGGATAGAGCGTTGGATTGCGGTTCCAGAGGTCAGGGGTTCGAATCCCCTCAGGCGTGTTTTTTTTGGAGAGATGCCGGAGTGGTTGAACGGGGCGGTCTCGAAAACCGTTGTACCGCAAGGTACCGGGGGTTCGAATCCCCCTCTCTCCGTAGTAAATCAAGAATTGATTTACGGCTTGAGAAGAGAAAGCAAACTGCTTTGCTTTCGTGGGGATGAGAAAAACGGAAGCATGTCTACTGACAGCTGAGTCGGGGTCGAGAAAAACTCGAAGGGTTTATTCGTGACCGAATCCCCCTCTCTCCGTAGTAAATCAAGGATTGATTTGCGTTTTGAGAAGAGAAAGCAAACTGCTTTGCCTTCTCAATTATTATTTGCTAATATATTTTGGGGGATGATTATGGATATAAATTTGATCAGCGAAATTGTTTTGGGTATTGTCATCGTGATACTTCTTTATTATATAACATTTATCCTTCCAAAAAGAAGAAAAATGGAAAAAATAAACTTTTTAAGAGAATTTTCAGCGAAGGTGAATATGGAACTGATCTTTCTCAAACCAACCTTTGCCTTTGCAAAACGCATAACGAATAATATGATGTTCGTTCTATATATTGAAAAAAGAAAACATGGATTTTATAAGAATGATTTTTATATCATAAACATTTTTTTAAAACACAAATATGATAGTTGTGCTATCTCAGATATGGCATCAAGTCCCTTATTCTATTTATTCAAGGGTAAAGAGAAAAGAGAGAAAAAATTATTATTATATGAGATAAATGAGAACTATGAGAATGGACTATTGAAAACAATGGCGGATATTATTCCTTTTAAAATATTTACAGGTCAAACTATTGAAGAGAGTGTCTTGCCCTTATTTTTAAAACAAAAATTGGATGGCGCTATTTACGATTATAATACATTTATACAATTTGAGATATCAAAGGATTTGAATTCAATCGCCCAGATCGTGAAATTTATTAATGACTGGGAATTATCAAAAACAAAATCAGAAGGTGATTGATCTCATCATAATTCACATTTTTATAACTTAATCTGATTTTATACAATAGAAACTTAGATCAATAATACTTTCACCTTTACTTTCAACAATATCAATGATCTTACCTGAATTCTTTTTGATTAATTTTATTATTGAAGTTTTTGAATGGAAATATTCATCCATTAATGTTTCTTTTTTATATTTTCTCCAGCGAAAAAAGAAATCTATAATTAATTTGGGAATAATATTAAGAACAATACCTCGAAACATAACTTTATTTTTATTATTTATCATTCTATAATGACCGGGCAGTTGAAAAATCACAGTACCATTTGGTCTCAAAATCCTAAAAAATTCCTCTATATATTTTCTTGCATATTTTTTCTTCATATGACCCAATGTAATATTAGTATAGATAAAGTCAAATGTATCATCTTTGAATATTTCTAAATTTTCTGTTTCATTCAAAATATATACGCACTTATCCTTATTGTCATTGAGCTCCTTTGCTATTTTGATCATAGAAGGTGCAATATCTACTCCGACAATTTCACTGAAATAAGGAGTCATTGCCCGTGTTAATCGTCCAACCCCGCAACCGAAATCTAATGCTTTATTCTTATCCAGTTTAATGTTCAATCTATTAAGATAATCCATCAAATTATTAATTTCCCTTTCACCAGTTTCAAAAAATTCTTTAATGTTCCACTTATTTCCTTTTTTCTGAGAAATGGAAAGTACAGCCCATAAAGGATCTTCTTTCCCCAATTTATCCCATACTTTTTGTAGGACCTTTATACTCATTTATAGCTCCTGAATAATTTAATCATTAAATATTTCTTCATACCCCAATAGATCATTAAATGTATAGGTTTTTCTGAACATATTCCATTTGTTTATATAATTACTATCAACAATCATTTTTTCCATGAGTTCCGCCAAATACCGTACATTGTTCAGGGGGAAACGAAATATTGGATCATATAATATTTCTTTCAGGGCGGAGGAATCTGAGCAAATTGTAGGAACCCCGAAATAAATTGCTTCTAAAACGGGGAAACCAAAACCTTCATATTTTGAGGGAAATACAAATAACGCTGCACTTCTATATAATGAAATCAGTCGTTCATCACTTACAAAACCTGTAAAGAGCACATTGTTTTCTAAGTGATATTTTTTAATAAATTTCATAATTGATTTACCGCTATTTATATTTTTTCCCGTAATAATAAGTTTATATCTGTTTTTCAGATCGTTTTTCATAACACTATATGCATTGATAAGATAATCAAGGTTTTTTCCCTTTTCCAATGAACCGACAGTTAAAATATACTCAAAATTTTCTTTAAAGTGACGGCGTTCACTTTTGCACTGGGATATCTTTCCGATTTTCCAAGGAATAACCTTGATCGGTTTTTTCGTAAAATTCAATAAATCTTTCTTTGTATGTTCTGAAGGAGTAATAAACTCATCACTATTTTGAAAAATAATGTGATAATAAAAATGGTAAAGAATAGATTTTAGAAAGGGGTATTTGCGGCGAACTTTGTATAACATAAGATCATGCATAACAATAATATATTTCCCATATTTAAGAATTGGTAAGATATGTGTTGGAGAAAAATAAGTTTTAAAATTATTAATGATCATGAAAAACGGAATAATAAATAATTGAAATGGGATTCGAATAAAAGGAATATGTGAATGGGGTATAAATATTAGCTTATAATCTTTCCTTTCCAACGGGAAAAATTTATTTGCGAGAATAAAAACATTCTCTTTCCCTTTAATGTCTTCTAAAATTTCCAAGATCCCGCGGGCAACTCCAGTGTTTTTTGATGAAAGAATAAGTGCATCAAAAAGTATTCTTTTCTTCATTTTCCGCTACCGTTATTAGTCCTGCAAAGGTATAAAAATAGGCATTCATTTTGAATACTACTGACAGATCATAGGAAAGACTATGCATTAAAAAAATTAGAGTTGTCGATAAAAAAATTAGAGCAATAAAATTATATCGTGTGTTTTTAATAAATTTAAACCCTCTTGATAATAGATTAATAAATATTAGAAAATAGGAAATAAGTCCCAATATTCCAGCATTAACTATTAGT
>JAGGYO010000155.1 GCA_021162505.1 bacterium | reverse complement strand
GCGATATATGTACCCCTTATCCTTCATAAGTTCTTCCAATTTTTCATTATTATTAGTAATACCAATTTTTAATGCAGATGAATTGACCCATTTTTTAAAAGAAATGCTTATTTGGGCTTTATAGTAGAGTTCATTATGAGGTTCAAGCTTAACATTATAAATAAAATCATCTCTGAAATAATCATAAGAACTTCCAAAAAGTTTTTTTAAATATCTTTCATTCAGTTGTTCTTTTAGGTCGGCGGAAAAGTCAATACCGTATTCTGATTTTAAAAATTGAAATACGCTTTTATTTTCAAAGTTTTTTTCAAAAAATTTCTCACTATAGCTAAGTTGCCTCCTACTTTTCCTTTTACATTTATATATCCGCATTGAACGCTTTCCTATTGAGGTCAGCACTTCATAGTTTATGGTCCCAATTGGTCTAGCCCAATCATTTGCATCAATACAATTATCCTTTTCACAGCCGATCAGTGTTACTAATTCACCTTTTTCAATTGGTTCGACACTATCAGTAATGTCCACCATGAACATGTCCATGGATATATTCCCTATAATGGGGAATTTTTGCCCCTTGATGATAACTTCTCCTTTATTGGATAAGGAGCGAAATACACCATCTGCATAACCCAATGGAATGATACCGATCTTTGATCCTCTCTTCACTTTAAAGGTCGAGCCATAGGAGATATATGCACCGGGTTTATAATTTTTAATAAGTGCTATCCGGCTATAAAATTCCATTATTGGTTTAACCCTGATCCTTTCAACATTTTCTCCGGGAAAGTAACCAAATGATAATAAACCAATACGGACCATATTAAAAATAGAATCGGGATAATATAAAAATCCGCCTGAATTTGCAAGATGCGTGAATTTAAATCGAATATTAGCATTCTCAAGATCTTTTATTAGCTCTTTAAATATCTCTATCTGTTTTTTTGAAAACTTATTAATGCTGTCGGCATTGGGAAAATGGGAAAATATTCCTTCAATACGAATATTTTTTAATTTTGATATTTTTTTTATATGAGATAAAGCATCATAATAAAGGATTCCACCTCTTCCCATACCGGAATCAATTTCTATATGAACAGATATTTTGTGATTGGATTTTTCGTTTAAAGCTGAAGCAAAATCAATATCAGAAATAGAAGGTATTAATTTCTTCTTGATTATAATATCTATTTCCTCATAAAAAGAGGGACCAACGATGATAATATTCCCCTTTATACCATTATCCCTTAAAAAAGCACCTTCCTTAGCATTTGCAACTCCAAAGTAGCTTACGCCTTCATTTTCGCATAATTTCGCTATTTCCAATGCACCATGGCCATAACCATCCGCTTTTACAAGCTGAAGATATTCACACTTTTGATCCAAAGATTTTCTTATGATCCTAATATTCTCTTTGAATTGTTCTGTATTGATCTCTATCCAGCTTCTATAGTTTTTACTCTTCATATGAATTTAATGAATAAAATTCTTTAAGGTCTTTCCTGATCCGAGGTTGGGTTTTATCATTTGGATAGCCCAAGGTCAATATCTGAATTACCGTCTTATCCTTAGGTATACTTAATAGCTCTTTTACGGGTTTTTGGTAGAATGCTCCTATATAACATGTCCCTAAGCCCTCCTTTACCGCTTGCAGAGCTATATTCTCCAATACCAAAGAGGTATCTACATTGCCGGCTTTTATACCGCATCGCATTGTATAGGAATCATCTGTTGAAATAGCGACCAACAGGATCGGTGCGGATCCTATAAAGGTTTGATCCGCACAAGCGGAAACCATTTTTTGTATGACTATTTTATCATTTACAATGAGCACCTTCCATTCCTGTCTATTCTTTGCGGTAGGAGCTAATCTTCCGGCTTCTAATATTCTTTCAATTTTTTCCCATTCAACAGGGATACTTTTATATTCTCTAACACTTCTTCTATTAACTATTTCGGGAATTATTTTATTGGGCTCTACCACTTTTTCCCTTTTTTGTTTCCCCTAACATTTCCATTGTTTTTCTTACCTTTACGCTTAGTTTTTATTTTCATTTTTTTGTGTGCATTAGCAATTTTAGCAGGGACCACTTTTACATAAACAAAAGGACCTTTCCAATATTGAGAAATATACCATGCATCGTTTTCAAAATAGTACCATCTGCCGTCAAAAAAAAGAAGATTTCCGGCATATCTTTTTGCATGGAAAACATTTTTATAGCCAATAACAAGGAGCAAATTAGGTTTCTCGTGAATAATTATTTTCGGGTTTTGTCTTGGCTGTACCATATATACATTACATCCTGTAAAGAAAATACCTACAAAAAAGAAAGCAATAAGAAATTTTTTCATTTTATCCTCCACTTAAAAAAGGAACGATCTGCAATATTCCCTCTTTCATAATTTTATCGCTGAGCGAAACAGGTTTGCCATTGAAAATAAAATAACCTATTAACTTTGTATCCAAGCCTATCTTTTTTAGTAATTCCCCGCATATTATTGAAGTATCTTCTACAATATATTCCACTTCGTCTTCGTTTGAACGCAGGAAATATTTTATTCCTTTGATCTTTATACTAAACACCATATCCTTTTTCAATATAATCATTAAGATCCAATGTAAAAAGTTTCAATTGTGTGGGAATACCTTCCGGAGACCACCCTCTTGCCTGATAATATTCATTCAGCATATATTGAAGCTCTTCCTCTTTTACATAAGAACCTTTGGAAGCTCCCTTTGTAATAGGATCATGCATTACCCTATAAGGTAATGTATCATCTTTCCTTTTTAATCCCGCCTTTATATTAAAGAGTTTTTGTAAATTATAGATCCTCTCGCCCACTGCCATGAGTTCACCGTAGGATACCTTGAAACCGGTAATAGCATATATCATATCCGGGAAACCTTCAAGGAAATACATATGTCTTGAGAACTTACACATTCCAAGAGCATCATAAAGCGTCATAAGATCTTCTGATGTTTTAACTTCAAAACCCTTATTGGTTGTTGCAAATCGATCTACATTGTGAAATTGCCACCAATTGCCGCCTAATTCGATACCATAAACTCCACCTGTTAAATGACATGCTCCCCTAACTGAAACGGCAAGAGCAAGTGCCATACCTTTAATGCCTCTTACATCATAAGCTGGAAGTTCCAATCCCTTAATATGTATTGCAAATTTATATGACCCTTTACCTAATTTTTTAGATGCAACCTTTGTTCCGTCAGCAAGTAATTTCCCCAGTTTACCTTTTCTCTTTGCCATTTTTTCATATACCTGAAGTGCAGCGTCTGCATTACCGAACCTAAGGTCAAGACCCTCAGTGTCCTTTTTGCTTAAAAGACCTTTTTCATAGGCTTCCATTGCCCAAGCAACCGTAACACCGGCGGAGATACCATCAAGGCCCATTTTATCACATATCTCATTGGCTTTTATCATGACCTTTGCATCATCAATGTTTTGGACACCGGCTAATGAATAAATAAGTTCATATTCAACACCATCAACCGGATCGCTCTTATATTTACCACTTTTAACTTGTACCAATCTACCACAGGGTTTTGAACAATTGGGACACGGATGATATTTCACCATATACTTTGAAACCCAGCTATAAGGATCAATTGAGCTTAGCTCACCTTTTTTTAATTTATCAAAGGTCTCTACATAACTAAGCTGCCAGTTCTTTGCAGGAAATGTTCCGGGACTGGTATTCATCCATGAATAGAATTCACCTGAACCATAACTCATGTCAGCTTTTGTAGCCGGATGATCTTTAATGATCTTACCCCAGTATTTTATGAGGTCTTTAAGCTTTTCTTCTTTATGATATATGATCTTTTTACCTGTACCTTTGATGACAATGGCTTTCAGTTTTTTAGAACCAAAAACTGCACCGACACCGCCTCTTGCGGCCTGTCTTCCCTCACATTCAACTGATGCCATATAAGAGAGATTTTCACCACCGGGTCCAATTACTGCCGTGGCAAAAGCTTTACCAAAATCATCTTTCAGCATTTTTTCCGTTTCAAATGTATCCTTTCCCCAATATTTTTTTGCCGATCTTAACTGAAATTTACCGTCCTCAATAACAAGCATAATCGGATTTTTTGCCTTTCCCTTGATCACGATCCCTTCAAGATTATTCCTTCGCATTTGAACACCAAGTGTTGCTCCGACTACTGCTCTTCCAAAGGTTCCGGTTGCAGGAGATTTAAAGGTAAATGTGGTTTTCGAACCGGTGGAGATTGCAGTATCTACCAAGAGTCCGGGGACAATACATATTGCATTATTGCTCTTCAATGGATTTACTCTTGGATTTACATTATCCATCAATAATTTGGTCGCAAAACCCAAACCGCCGAGATACTTTCTCGTATGGGCTTTTTTCACCCTTCTTTTGGTAATCTTACCGCTTGTCAAGTTCACATAGAGAAAATGGCTTCCATATCCTTTCATACAAACCTCCTAATTATTTTTCTTTTTCATTTTCCTTATCTTCACTATAATAACTATAGTAATAAGTTTGTCCATAGTAGTAATAATAATAACCGTATCCACCCCTTAAGGGAATACCATTCAATACAGCTCCAAGTATATGGGTATCCTCGTTCTTTCTCAATCCCTCAAGAGCCAATTGCACCCTATGCCTGCTGATCTGATTTGCTCTAATAACAAAAATAACACCATCGATTTTATTTGAAAGAACAACGGCATCAGTCAAAGCATTTACCGGAGGTGTGTCAAAGAGAATGTATTCAAATCCCATTTTTCCTAATTTATCATTAAGTTTAATTACATCATCTGAATCAAGATATTCGCTGGAATGGTGGGAATGAGGCCCACAGGTAATAAGGTAATGATAAGGGTTTATACCCGGTTTGATAATATCTTCAACCTTATCCAAACCAATTGTACCGTCAAAATAATTTGTCAATCCCGTGGAATTCTCAAGAGCAAATATCCTATGTTGTGCAGGCTTTCTCATATCAGCATCGATCAAAACCACTTTTTTCTTGTTCTTTGCAAGAATAATTGATAGGTTAGCAGCCGTAATTGATTTACCTTCCTTTGTCTCGGAACTTGTGATCAAAATGGATTTTCCAAATTCTTTTTCCTTTAGTAATTTGGAATAATTTAATAGGGTCCTAAGTTCTTTATAGGATTCATGAATGGTTGATCTCTCATCAATTTGCGTTAAAAGATTATCCTTAAATGTCCTAATACCGCTTTTGCCCCTTTTCCCAAATATAATTTGCCATTTCGTCAATTTTTTATCCGATTGTGTGATCTCAGGGATCTTTCCCAGAACATCAACCTTGAATATCTTTTCAATATTATCCGATGGTTTTACCGTAACATCCAAATATTCTATGAGAAATGCAAAACCAATGGCAACAACTAAGGAAAAGATAAAAACAAACAGAGCATAGCTTACCTTTGAAGTAGTAACCGGCCGACCCGCCGGTACAGCTTTATCCACTACACGGATAGTACTTCCCGTTGAAACTTGCTGCAGAGCCAATTCCTTCTCCTGCTCTAAAAGCATACTGTATAATTTCTCATTGACAGTTAATTTTCGCATAAGATTGGAGTATTCTCTCTCTTTTTCAGGAATTCCCCTGAATTCATTATCCAAACTGCCAAGCATATTATTGGTCTTTTTGATCTCAAGGTTCAGCGAGATAAGGCGTTTCTCCAATCCACTTTTTTGTGCAAAAAGCGCAGCAATGGAATAGCCCGCAACACCCGCTTTGGAGGCGGATGAATATATCTTTTCTTTCAATTGTTTTAGCTTTTCATCAAGCAATTTCATATAATTAGAATCCGGCGAATAATATAAAGATGCTTTCTCATATTCTTCCTGTAATGCAATATAAGAATTATATTCCGGTGATTTCTCTATGGAAGAGATAAGATTTTTCTGTCCCCCTGATTTTAATTTATTAATTGTTTTATTTACCTTACTTAATGAACTATTAACGGATTTTTTTTCATTAATAGCAGAAAGCTTCTCATACCTTAACTGAGAGAATGTTTCAACCAATTTTTGCGTCTCCGCGGCAACATCCACCACACCGTTCTTTTCCTTGAATTCTTTGATCTGTGTCTGCAGATCACCCAAGTCCTTTTCAATAATATTCAGTTGTTCTTTGATATATATTCTTGCTCTATTGGAATCCTGGGTCAAAAAATTCTTTTGTAACTCAATATAATTTTCTATCAATGTATTCAAAAATTTTGACACCAGTTCTTTATCAGCAAGCGTAGCGGAAATATTGATAAGATTTGTACCCTCTTCAGTGGTTACAAAAACATGGTTCCTTAGATAACCCACAGAATAAGGGAGATGCAATTGATCCTTAGTGGTCTGCAATACCCCGTTACTCACTATGGTGAGTGAATATGTCTTGACAAGATAAGCAATGGTGCCTTTCATAAAAAATCGTGAAATATCCGATGAAACACCACCCATTTGATAATTAACAAGTATCTTGGAATGAGCGGCATACATATCCTTTTGTTTTGTAACAACGAACATTCCGGAAATGATGAGGATCACAAACATTATTAAAACAAGCCATCTGTATTTTACGACGATACTTATATAACGATAAATATTTAAACTGCCTTCATTTTCCATTAATTGCTCCTTTTTCTTTATGTAAAGTTAGATATGACACGCCTCCAATAATGCTGATCACAATGAATATTATAATGAAAAGCAAAGAGAGACTTAGAGCCTTTTCCGAAGAAACGCCGTATCTTCCCAAAATATAAACAAAAACTCCTTCTCTAACGCCAAATCCTCCAATGGAAATTGGTATCATGGATACGATGAATATTATGGGCATTATAATAAAATAATCTAATAAATGGATGTTGATGCCAAGCGAAATGCTAACGAAATATACGGCGACCACCAATAAGATCTGTGCAAATATTGAATTGATAAAAGATAACATATATATTTTTTTCTCCTTTTTTGTAGAAAGAAAAAATTTATAGGCCTCTTTTACCTGGTGCAGAAATTTGAATTTATGTTCCACCTTTTTAAATGTCAAGGAATAAAAGAACCTTGAAAAACGGTGTGAAAAAAGCAAAATAACTGAAATAATTATTAATATCACGATGGCTAACAGGTAAAAGAACTCTTTACCTTGCAAAATTCTATAGCCGCCTATTAAAATAGCAATAAACAGGTAAAAAAGCATTGTGATAACACCAATGACCCTATCAATAAATGTAATGATTATCCCACCGGCTATATCTCCCACATCCTTTCCCAAAAAATAACCCTTGATACTGTCACCGCCAATGGAGGTAGGTAATGTTTGGTTGAAAAATAAACCGATCAGGTAATATTTTAATGTCTTAAAATAGCTCGGGCGGTTTTTAAAAACACTAAAAAGAACATGCACTCGCTCTGTCAATAAAAAAGTATTTCCTATAATTAATAATACCGCAATGGCGTAAGGTATGAGCTTCAAAGAATATAGGCTGCTCTTCAATTGAGCAAAATTCAAGTTCCTGAAAATTATATATAATAAGATTGCTGTAATTAAAACTCTTAATATTGTAAAAGCAGTTTTCTTCATAGAGTATCAATATACTTAACGATCACAATGGTTGAAGAAACGAGGCTCAAAATTTTTAAGAGATTATCAATGGTAATATGAAAATATTTCTTTCTCAAAATTATGGTATCACCGCTTTCCAGCGGGTATTTACTAAAATCATTCTCTTTTATGAGTTTTCTCAAATTAATTTTTTGTATTGTTCCGTCTTTTTTTAATAATCTGGCTCTGTTCAAAGATATTTCCGTGGGATCTATTGAACTTGAAGCAATAGCCGCCATAATATTACTTCCCTCCGGTAATGATACCATTGAAGAGGTTTTACCCCCAACAACATTGACCACAATAGGAGACTTCAATAACACTAGAGCTATAACTTCCGGCAATTTTAATATACCTTTATATTTTTCCTTTAGCAGGACCTCAATCTCGGGTGTATCCTTATTCTCGATCTTAATATCTCCAATATACGGCAAATTAATTGTACCATCACTTTGAACGGTATAGATCATATCATTAAATTGGTCCAAACCCGAGATGAGTATCTTTAATTGATCACCAACCCGGGCATTATAGGCAGACACTATTAATAATGGAATAAAGAAGAGAACAATAAGTAATTTCTTCATAAAATTAATTTCTTGGTATTTTAAATACTTGGTTAGGGTAAATAAGATCGGGATCTTTTATATGATCTTTATTTGCCTTATAAATTCTCGGCCATTTAAAAGGATCTCCGTAAATTTTCGGTTTCTTGGCAATATTCCATAAACAATCTCCTCTAATTACCTTATAAGAAGATGGTTTTGAATTCAAGACTTTTAGCCCTTGATCATACGAATCCATTGCAAGTGTCAAGGTTTCCATTGCTTTATCATATTCCCCTGCTTCGAAAGCGGCTTTTGCCTGTTCAATGAGGTCATTGGTCTTTTCGTAATATTTGGGTTCGCCTTTAATATTATCTATCTTTGATGTCAGTTCTTCCAGTTTTGTATTGTAATCGCTTTTCACCTGCATTATTCTTTCAGCCTCTTTTTTTGCGGTTTCAGCTTCGGTTTTTGCTTTATTTGCAAGCTCTATCGTAGAATTAGCAAATTTCTCCACATCGGCAGGTTTTTTATTTTCATAGGCAGATTGTGCTTGTACATAAGCATCTTCAGCTTGTTTCAATGTTTCCTGTGAATATGTTCCTGCTTCGGCGGTCTTTGCGTTCTCAAGAGCGGTCTTTGCATCATTCATCAATGGATCATACTTTTTCATATTCGTACAACCTATTGCAAAGAGAATGACTACTAAAAGTGAGAAAATAAGGTATTTTTTCATTATAACCTCCATTAGTTATCATATTCTATATTATTTTCAATTTTTTTTCAAGTAGTTATTAAATTTTTTAGCTTATTTTATAATAGCTATCTTCCCTGTTTTAATAGGCTCATTATTTGTACCAATC
>JAGGYO010000032.1 GCA_021162505.1 bacterium | reverse complement strand
CATATATCCAAATCAAAATCAATGGGATCTTTTTTTAAATTTTAATTCAGACATAAGAATACTCTTATTAAAAATAGTAATTGTTATAATACAATTACATTGGTTAAATATGAAAATTTGATTTTAAATCTGTCATATTGAGTTAAAAGAATGCCATTGCAAAACAATCTTTTCTATGCCATTATCTTTTTTTTCTGTCATTCAGATGGATCTCACCGAAGAGACGCCTGTCTGCGTGCAAGCACGCACAGGCAGGCAGAGCACACTGAGAATAAATAAAATATAAAGATTAAATCTCCTGAATGTGGAACTTTTGAACATTTCACCCCGCACCAGTTTCACGGTGCTGGGTAAACCTTTGAACCAAGAATTTATTAGCTCCATGTGAAAACAGGGGGACAAAAATGCCCCCCTATAAGTTATCTTATTTTACTACTGCGAATTTTCCTGTTATTGTATCTGTATCATTCTTAATTACATAGAAATAAATACCTGCTGAATATCCTGAAATATCAAACACTAATGATGTAGTATCATAGTCGTCTTTCTCAACAAGGTTTCCACCGGCATCATAAATTGAGACCGAACCGGTACCTGAGAGCCCTGCAATTGTAATATTTTCATCAGTATTTGAATTAACGGGATTAGGATATAGTTTTACAGCAGTAAGACCGGCTTCAGATATGGTGAAATTCTCACTATTTTTGCTTCCGAATTCAATGGAATTACCATCGGTATCTTGAACACCGGTTATGGTTAAAGTATAATCACCGGTACTCAATGGTATACTGAAAGTCAAAGTAACTTTCGTAGCACTCGTTTTCGTTGCAGAAAGAGGTGATATACTTCCGGGTGTAACAATATAATTATCAACATTCTCTGCAGTAGCCGTGGTAACGGTTTCGGAATATGTAATTTCAAGGGTTTGATTATCAACTACATTCAAAGAAGAT
Organism: bacterium; assembly: GCA_021162505.1. Lineage (GTDB taxonomy): Bacteria > AUK180 > AUK180 > AUK180 > AUK180 > AUK180. Next base: position 15,931 of record JAGGYO010000032.1, on the reverse strand, counting down.
ATCTCCGGAGGAGTACCATTTGTTACATAAAAAGTGTTTTGAATATCCGTCATTGCCATTGGGATCGTATTACCACCACCTGCATAATTATAAGCATCGGCAAAAACATAGTATCTGTATTCACCCGGTAGTACGAAAACATTTGTATATGATGTAGCATCAACACCCAAACCTGTATAAATGACAGGTGATGTATCATTACCAATATAAACGGAAATAACATAGGATACCGATGTTGGATTACCAAATGTCCAGTTGTCTGTTATTGCATTGCCGGTATAAAGACTCCAAGTTAATGTTACCGTATTTGCAAAACTTTGACTATTAGGAGTGACCATTTGAACCGGATCAACCATATCAACAACAACGTCAGTTACACTAGCATGAATATTCCCAATTACAGGATAATAGCCGGATGTTACTCCCGGAATATAATGAGATAATGCAGGAGAGAAACTATCGGCATTCGGTTCTGGAAATACAATATAAGTAGCACCTTGTTCAATTCCACTTGTGAAAGCAAAATCACCGGTTGCACCGGAAAGAACCGTTGCAACTTTATTAGGATTGGTTACCAATTCCAATATACTGTTATTTTTAAATAATGAAACATTTGTGCCTGCAACAGCCGTATCCGTTCCCCATCCACTTCCATGTGAATAAAGATTCCCTGAGATCTCAAGATTTACAACCTTTTGTATATCACTTTGCTTCCTTGGTAATATTTGATAATAACCGGTATACCAAGAATCATAGTCGTGTTGCCCAACAATACCTATAACTGTTATCGTTTCTCCCAAAGTAAAGTCAGAAACAGCATCCCAGGTAATATTCCCTGTACCATCATACCAGAATACCGTGATTCCATAGGAATCAACATCTGTTGCATCCTGAACACCTAATTTATTTCTATTTGATGTTTTATCAATATAGGTTATAACACCTGTAAATGTTATAAGCTGTCCCTCTTTTGCTTCGATATCTTGCCAGTTTTCATCTAATGTTGTATTTACATATTCAGGTGTAATAAGCGTTCCTGAGGGTGTTATTGTAAATGTAGTTGAATCTGAAACCTTGACTTCGGTAGTGCCTCTATATTCTTCAACATTACCGAATACTGTAACAGAATCACCTTCTGAAATATTAAGGGTATCATAATTGAATACATTTACACCACAACCGCCTTGTGTCTGAACATAGATTGATGTGCCCGATAAACCGAATATACCAGCATCAACCGTAGCAATACCTTTGATCCATACATCTTGTCCAACTTTTAATGAGCAAGCAGGCGAATTGGGATCCGTGTCATCGAATGCCTGAACATCACAAATTGATGTTAAGGTTACATTCAATGTGGGTGTACCACTTGCTTCATCAGAAGATAAAGTACTCAATGGTACACAGTTTTTTGCTACAACTCTATAATAATAGATCTGATCTTTTGTCAATCCCGTATCTGAATAACTTGTTCCTGTTTGATCGGAAGCAGCCAAAGTCGCGGTTGCAGTATCAACAGGGCTCGTTGTATTTCTATAAATATCATAAATTACAGGATTCTCAGTATCTGTTGCGGCATTCCATGTAATATTCAATGTTGTTCCTGTGCCTGGATCTGCAGCTGCAATACCTGAACCACCACCCCAAGTCGGTGCCGTTACATCTGCTGCACAACCCGTAACTATATCGGATGCCGAACGAGGGTTAATCGTATAAATACCAAAACCATAGGAAACAAATCCTGTAATTTGATCAATCACTTGTCCAAGTGGCATATCGGCGTGATATATTGTATCGTCAATGTCAATTTCTTTGGTACCTGTTTGATCCTTAATTCTCCAATAACCGTGATTTCCCGTGGCAGAGGAGACCTCAACATTATATAATGTTACAAGAACACCTTCGTATGCTTCGGTAGTGGCATTACAAGCAACCTCACCACCTGCGCCGCCAATAGCTTCAACAGTTACAGTAGCTGAATCATAAACAGTCGAAGCCCCGTTATTTGTATATGAAGTTACATTCTGAATTTCAGTAAGTCCACTAAACTCATCCACTGTACCGGTAATTGTTACCTCATCCCCTAATGCAGGTTTATTGGTATAATCATAAACATAAACACCATGCCATGCGCCAACGCCATCGGCAATAAAATATTTATCAAAACCATCAGTCATAACAACGCCTGTAAGTGTTACAACATTTCCATTTTCAGAAGATGAATAACAATCATCTCCCGAACCGGCAACAGAATTATTGAATTGAACAGTATAAATGTCCATTCCACCTGATGCAGGTGTAGTAATATTCAATTCATCTGTAGCAAGAAGTGCCAAAGGCACACAGTTCTTTGCTACGACTCTATAATAATAAGTTGTTTCAGCTGTTAATCCTGTATCATTATATGTAGTTCCTGTTTGATCAGAAGATACAAGCGTTGCTGTTGATGTATTCACAGGAGTTGTTGTATTTCTATAAAGATCATATGTAACCGGTTGCGTATTTTGATCAGTATCAGTTGCTGTATCCCATGAAAGGGAAACAGATGTGGAGGTAGAATTAGTATAAGTAATATTTGAAACGGTAGTAACCGCCCAATCCGGTGGAGTCATGTCGGAGTCATTACAAGCTCCGGCAGCAGCAGTATTAATATCTGATGAGCTTCTCGGATTTAATCTATATCTATCATATCCGTAAAGAAGAACACCTGTAAGTTGAGTGATTGTCTGTCCATTGGTCATAATTGCATGATAGAAATTATCATCACAATCAAGTTCCATTGTTCCGGCTTGATCCTTTATTCTCCAATATCCATGTGCACCAGTTGTAGAACTTACCTCAACATTATAAAATGTTACAAGAACACCCTCATAAGATTCATCGGTTAAACCACAGCCAGCGCCGGGTAAATTATTTCCAATATTTTCAATCGTTTCGGTAACAGCAGGATAAACAGGATTACCAATAGAGTTTACAACATATGAAGTTACATTCTTAATTTCGGTTAAGCCATGATATTCTGAAACCAAAGCATCGATGGTGATTGAATCACCAATAGATGGAGTATTCCCTGGATCATATACATATATCCCGTGCCAAACACCACTTGATTCTGCAATTGCATATTTGCCTGTTCCAATTGCTGTGACAATACCTGTCACGATTTGTGTAGTTCCACTATCAGGAGAATCATAACATCCTGTTCCTACGGCTGCAGTATATTGAATATCGTAAATTGTTGAAGTAGTTGCTAAGATCGGAACTGCAGCTTCTACCTCGTCAGATGCCTCTCTTTCAAGAGGTACACAGTTTTTTGATACAACCTTATAATAATAAGTTGTACCAGCCGATACAGTACTGTCTGTATAAGTAGTAGCTGAAATATTGGAAGTAACAACGGTTGCAGTTGATGTATCCACTGAACTTGTTGTATCCCTATAAATATCATAGACCACAGGTTGTGTGTCCTGATCCGTATCTGCTGCTGCATCCCATGAGAGATCAACAGAGCTTGCGCTTGAATTTGTTACAACAATATTTGAAACACCGGAAGATGCCCAATCCGGTGGAGTTGTATCCGAATCATTACAAGTAGAACCGGCAGAGGGAAAATTACAAACATGGGTTTGAGGAGTTGCTGCTGCAGAACTGTCATTGGGACCAATTGTCCATTGCGACAAATTAAGGGTCGTTACGCCATCACCTATATCGGCATTTCTAGTAACGACTCTGTCAGTATATTCCCATGGTTGTCCCGAACCATCTGTTCCAATCACACCATAGATATCAATGGGTGTACCATTATTTACGAGTTCGAAGGTATCATCCCCGTTACCGTTGTTAAAAGTCCAGTCCCAGTCGGCAGTTTTTCCGAACGCAGTATTGAATGCAGTCGCATCCTGAGTTACCACTTTCGCTTCCCCTGAAGCTAAAGTTCCGGTAAAATCAAATGTAGCACCTATTGTGCTATTAGCATTGATATATACATTGAGCACATAATTTGTTAGATCTACTGTAGAGTCAGTCGGATTGTATATCTCGACATATCTAGCAGTGTAATCTTCATAATAATCACATATTTCAGAAATTATAATATCACTATAAATAAAACTTAAAGTGAAAATAAGTAAAAAAATTAAAAATAACTTTTTCATTTCTTATCTCTCTCTATCTATCTATCTATCTATTAAAATCCAAAAGAAAATGAAATTCTATGAATATCTTTGAATTCTGTGATGGTTGAACCATAGGAATAATCAAGCTGCAATCGCATTCCATTGGATAATGTATATCCTGCTCCCAAACCACCGGCAAAGCCTTCAACATCATAACCGCCTGCTTTATAACCAAGTCGGATATTTAAATAATCTTTAAAACTATATTCTACACCGACATTAAATCTGAAATCGGTATCACTTGCCTTACCCATATCAAATAATGCCATAATATTATTGGTATCACTTACTAAAACACCATAACTTGCGCCCAAGCCAAAATACATTGGAATAGGATCACCTTCGGTAACATAGGTCATCTTTGAACCAACATTTCTTACGCTCAAACCAATACCAAGTGGTCTTTCAGCTACTGTCATCTTATAGAGTCCGCCAAGGTCAAAACCAAAAGCATTTGCATTATAGGTATCAATTATCGACATTATATATTTTAAAGTAAGTCCAACACTGAAATCATCATTTATTTTTCTTCCGTATGACAGGCCAAAAAAAGAATCTGTCGGTGTGAATTTATTCGTTTCTGTTCCCGTGGCATCCATACCTTGGATCTCTCCATAATTAAGGTTTTCCCATACGAGACCGAATACGCCAATACCTTCCATACCATAAACAACACTTGCCATATTAATATTTGTATCAGCTATCCAATTCAAATGCGTAAAAGCAACTGAGCCTTTTTCCATAAATGCAAGTCCTGATGGATTGTAAATTATTGCATTATAGTCATTGGCAAGTCCGATGAACGCGCCACCCAATGCTTCTGTTCTTGCACCAACACCAATATTTAAAAATGATGCTGCTGCGGTACCTGCACTTGATGCTGCAAAAATTGTCACTCCTAAAATCAAGAAAGTAATGATAAAAAATTTCTTCATAAGAAACCTCCGTTTGTTTTTATCTTTATCAGGATATTATATAATTTTTTTAAAATAAATCAAGGGTTTTTTGAATTTTTTTTTATACAAATATAGAAAATGTTTTTTACACCATTTGATTCCAATTAGTATGCAAAAACCATTATCCTTACCGTACTATGTCTTTTTAACAGCTTAATTTCATTTTTTCTAAAAAATGTGTTAAGATAACAATACAAACACATCTTACCTTTTGACCAATTGACCAATTGGTCAATTACGACATTGGTGTTTTATTTTAATAGAGGAGGTTATATGAAAGAAGAAAGAAGGCGAATGATCAATGTTTTTCATGCTTTAGCATCGGAATCAAGATTAAAAATCTTGGAGTATCTTTCTGAAAAAAATTCTACAACAAAAGAGCTAGCTGAATTACTTGATAGAAAAACTTCTACCGTTTCAAAGCATTTAAGAATTTTAAAAGATCTTGGTATAGTCTGGTTTTTACCACATAATATGAACAAAATTTACTATATCAAATACAAGGGAATTTTTGAAATTATTGAAAAAGCAGAAGATATCTTAAAAAGAAATAAGTAATTAGCTAATTGGGCAATTGGTCAATTGCGAAAATGCAATGAAAATTTTTGGTATAAAATTGATTTTTTGCTACAATATGTTATGACAGAATTTGAACAGACAATTTACATACTTGGCATCATATCATTATTCTCTATTGTTTTTCTCATACTGAAAAAGCTATTATTCGGTAAAATGAAATTCAAAAAAATACTTATTTTTTCGTCTATTATGGGGTTTTTAGCAGCCTTCCTAACCAAATTTATTATGAATCCTTTCTCAAATTTTATTAGCTCTAACAAAGGAATTCCTTTTATTTTTTATCATCCAAATTTAAATGTGAAATTGTTTTCAAAAATCGCAAATAAAAAACCTTTTGATCTCGGATATTTTATCCTCGATATACTATTTTGGATAGCATTATTTATCATAATATCTATCTTTTCACATTACAAAAAGAAATAATTCAGATTTTCCAATAGTTTTTAATATTTCTAAATCAATATGTTCAATAAAAAAACATTGATTTTGATTTTCTTCATAGCGAAAAAGAAGTGGTCGGGGCGACTGGATTCGAACCAGCGACACCTGGCCCCCCCATGCCAGTGCGCTACCGGACTGCGCTACGCCCCGATATTATTTTATAGAACATTGTCGATCCGATCAATGAGCTTATTAATCCTTATTATAATACTTTCTATGTTTTTGTCAACCCTTTTCGAAAAATAATTTTTTATTCCCTGGACAGTATACCCCCTTTTTCTGAGTTTTTCTATCTTGATTAGAATGTCAATATTATTTTTCGTAAAGGATCGTCTGCCATTAACATCCGTTTTAACATGTAATTGCGGAAAATCTTTAATACGGTTTCTTACCGTTTGAGGTGTCACTCCGACTTTTTTGGCGACATCTGAAATTTTATAGAATAACTTCTGATTGTTCATTAAAATAAATTGAAATGGGGGGAGTAAAACTCCCCCCTAACTGTCAAGTTTAAAGTCCGTTAATTATTTTTTTGCAACAGCTTCTTTTAACTTTTTGCTGGCAGAAAAATGTGGAACTTTCTTTGCTGGAATCTTAATCGGTTCTTTTGTTTTTGGATTAATTCCTCTTCTTGCTTTTCTTGCTTTTACTGAAAAAGTACCAAAGCCGATCAATGTGACTTTTTTCTTTTTCTTCAATGAACCAATGATTGTGTCCACGAATGCATTAACAGCCTTTGCAGCCTGTGCTTTTGTGACGCCAGCTGTTTCAGCAACTGCGCCGACCAAGTCCTTCTTTGTGACATTAGCCATAATAGCCTCCTATGTATAATAGTTAATAAAATACCTCGTCCTTCAATGAACGGGTCATTAACTTTTTTATTTCTAATTTTAGATCGCTTCCCATTAAAATGTCATGAATAACCCCTGTAATTGGCATATCAAGATTATGTTCTTTAGAAATCTCATAAACGATCTTAGTGGTTTTAACACCTTCCGCTACCATTTTCATATTATTAATAATATCTTCTATTTTTTTACCTTGTGCCAATTGCACACCTACAAAATGATTTCTTGATAATACACTACTGCAGGTAACGATAAGGTCGCCCAATCCGGATAAACCGAAAAAAGTATCTTTTTTTGCTCCAAAATGGGTTCCAAATCGAATAATTTCGTACAAGCTTCTCGTGATAAATGCTGCTTTGGCATTATCACCTAATTCCAGTCCATCAATAATACCGGCTCCTATTGCCATGATATTTTTCAAAGCACCGCCGAGTTCAACACCTATTATATCCTCTGCAGAATATGCTCTGAAAAATTCATTGGAAACCAAATTTGAAATTTCTCTTGCTAATTCAATGTTCTTTGATGCAATGGAAATTGCAGTGATCTTACTTTTGGCTACCTCTTCTGCATGAGAGGGTCCGGAAAGGACCAAATATTTATTCTCGAAATCATTGCCTAATATTTCATGCCATATCTCTGAAACACGCTTTTTACTTTGGATGTGAAAACCCTTAGTGGCACTTACCACTGCCCTTAACCCACTTATATCTTTATTCATAAAATGAACTTTAACATTTTCCAGACCAATGGAAGGAACAACTGAAAAGATAATATCAGCTTTTTCAATGCCGTCATCAAGTGAATAGCAGGGAGTAATAGTACCGGGAATCTCAATATTAGGTAAATAATCCGGGTTCATTCTCTCATTCTTTATATGCTCTAATGTTTCCGGAAAATAATCCCAAATGAGTATTTCATTTTCTTCGGAACTCTTTGAAAGTAGTATTGAAATTGCTGTGCCCCATCCACCAGCACCTATAACTAATATCATCATAGGTAAATTATACAACTTTATTTTTCTTTGTCAAGTATTTTTTTTATTTTTTTCCCTTTATTAATAAAGGTTTACAATCTTTTTAAAATTTATTAACATTCGATATAGGTGTATTTAGTGTTATACTGGGTTATTTGATTTATTCCGTTTTTAAGTCCTTTGTTAATAAGGGATTATAAAAAAGGACCATAGTCCCATATTTTTTTATAGGCAAAAGCTTATTTTGCCTTTATACCAATGTATCGCTACGCTAATAACAGAGATTCGTGTTAAAACTTCGGATACTGAAAGTCAAAAAGTAAATATTCGGTAAACCATCCTATTACTTTTTATTATCCTTTCGTCTATTTACATTTATTATTCTAAATTTATTTGATTTTTTTGCAAAATTTATTATAATATGTGTATGGATAATGTGTATGATAAAATAATTCAATTGGGGTTGATGCTATCTTCAGAAATGAAGCTTGATAATCTTTTCAAAAAGATAGTGGAGACATCCAGAGAGATTGCAAATTCCGAAGGGGGAAGTTTGTATATTAAAAGAAAAAATGTCTTAGATTTTATCATCAGCCAAAACGAAGTATTAGAAAAAAAGTTCAATTTGAAAGGAGAAGTGCTGTTCAAACCCTATCCTATAGCTCTATCAAAAGAAAACATTGCCGGCTATGCAGCTCTAACCGGTGAGATCGTTAATATAAAGGATGCATATAAAATTCCCAAAGATAAACCATATAGATTTTTGGATTCTTTTGATAAAAAATTTGAATATAAAACCAGGTCCATATTGGCAATACCTTTAAAAGATAGGGAAGGTACAATTCTCGGGATCCTCCAACTTATTAATGGAAGAAATAAATCCGGACAAGTAGTACATTATGATAAAGGTACGGTAAGCTTGATCCAAACCTTGGCTTCGTTCGCGGCAATATCATTAAAAAATGCTATTTTAGCAAAAGATTTAAAGGATTCAAATCTATCAACCATTTATCGTTTAGTAAAAGCATCTGAATATAAGGACCCCGATACGGCACATCATATTGAGAGAATGAGTAACTATTCAAAAATAATTTCTAAATATATGGGGTTTGATGAAGAATTTCAGGACTTAATGCTCTACGCTTCACCAATGCATGACATTGGTAAGATCGGGGTTCCAGATAGGATATTAACAAAACCGGGACCATTAACAGTAGAAGAACGAAAAGTGATGAATAAGCACACTATTATGGGTAGTGATATTTTGAAAAACCCGGATAATCCTATTATTGAAATGGCTAGAACAATTGCTTTAACTCACCATGAGCGTTGGGACGGTGAGGGCTATCCCAAAAAGTTAAAGGGAGAAGAGATCCCAATAGAGGGAAGAATATGCGCCATAGCAGATGTATTTGATGCATTAAGCGTTAAAAGAGTATATAAAAAAGAGTGGCCCATGCAAGAAGTCCTGACATACATTGAGAGGGAGAGGGGAAAACAGTTCTGTCCCTATACTGTGGATGGCTTTTTCAAGGGACTGGAAGAAATATTAGAAATAAAAGCTAAATATAAGGAGTAGTTTATGAAAAAGATTTTTACCGTTTTACTATTTATTGCCATTTTCATTCCGGTATTCAGTGCTAATTATACTGATCTTCCCAAAAATCATTGGGCCTATGGTTCCGTTCAAAGAATGAGCAAGATAGGAATATTCAAGGGGATCGTAAAGAATGGACAATTGACATTTCAAGGAAGTAAATCATTAACACGATATGAATTCTCCGTTGCAATGGATAGATTATTAAATAATATTTTAAAGATTGGGAAACAATTAGATAATAATAGTAATAATAATGTGGATCTTTCTGACGAAAATTTTAAACTTCAATCCAATCTTCTTGATGATCTTAAAAGCAGCATTGCCAATTTACAAGTGGAAGTAAATATGAATAAGAACTCCATTAATAAAACCATAATCAAGGTAAAAGAGCTTGAAAATAGAATGAACTCTCAAGGTGGACAGAAAAAAAATACATTATTCTATCTATCGGTCGGTTCATTTGTTATCTCAATGATAAGTTTGATTATTGTTCTATCATCCTAAAGCAATAATGGCAATATTCGGTTTTACTTTAGACGAACTCAAAGAAATCTTAAAAGAAAGTGAGACCAGAATATTAGCAAGGATAAATCAATTGGACAAACGCTTGGATTCATTGGAAGAAGATTTAAAGGAGTTTCATACTGAATTTAATAACCTGAAAAAAACAAAAGATTCTATAGAAGATATTAAAGATGTTTTAATGAAATTAGCTGCAAAGAAAAAAAGAAGGAATCGGTCAAATAGTAAGGGTATAGAAAGGGATAATAAATTATTGTTATTTTTAACTAAGCCGCATAATACTAATGAAGTATGCAATAAATTCGATTATAGCAGAAGTTATGCTTCTTTCATATTAAATGGTCTAAAGAAAAAGGGCGTGATAAAGATTGCAAAAAAAATGGGAAATATCCCATATTTTATTATAAAGTGAGGTATATATGGACTTTGATGAAGAAAAGACGAAGATCAATAGCGACAATAATTTTAATGAAGATTATATCCCCAAAGCGTATATATTAGATCTTAAAAGCGAAAAAAAAGCACTTATCAATAGGAAAAAATTCATTATCGGGAAAGCACCTTCCTGCTCATTTACAGTGGAAGATCCCATGATCTCGAGAATCCATTGTAACATAGTTGATACGGGAAATAACTTTATCCTTGAAGACCTTCAATCGACTAATGGCACCTTTATAAATAAGGTAAGGGTTAATAAGAGAATATTAAAAGATAATGATATTTTTATTCTCGGCGGACACAAATTTCAATTTTTCATCATTAAATGAGCTCTGACAATATCGAAAAAGATCTCTTACAACAAAAGAAAATAATTCTTAAATTTATTCGTGCTAAAAAAAAACGAATAAAAAAGAAAATAAGAAATATTCAAAATGATATTGAAAATTTCAAAGATTTTGCACAATTGACAAAATACGGAGAAATATTAAAATACAATTTACATAAGATCAAGAGAGGGCAAAAGGAATTTGAAGGTAATGATTGGGAAACAGGTAAAACATTAACAATATTATTAAATGAAAAGATCGATGCTGAAGCCAATATGAATATATATTTCAAAAAAGCAAAGAAACAAAAAAAAGGTCTGAGAATAGCCAAAGAACGAGCATTGAAAGCAAATGATGATCTTAATAAGCTTATCGCCATAGAAAAGAAGGTGTCGGATTCAAATGATATGGAATTTCTAAATGATATTTTGAAAAAATTTGAACCCGCAAAAGCAAAACCCCAAGATGTTAAAAGAGCAAAGAAAAGGATTGGGAAGGTATATTTGTACAATGAACATCTTTTCTTTGTTGGAAGAAACGATATTGAGAATGAACAATTGGTAAAATTTGTAGGAGGAGGAAATGATTGGTGGTTTCATATTCGGGACTATCCGGGAAGCCATGTCATCTGTATTGCAGGTAAAAAAGGAGAAATTGATTTTGAACTCGTAAAATTTGGAGCTACATTAGCATTAATAAATTCAAAAGCAGCGAAATCAGATATCGAAGAAGTTATATATACACAAAAGAAATATTTAAAATTAGCGGGGCGGGGGAAAACAGGTCAAGTTACAGTTGCCAATGAAAAAACCATTCGTATAAAAAGAGAGATTGACATTTCTCAATATAAAGTCAAAGGTGATATAATTGTTTGATTATTCACATTAAAATATTTTTCCCCCATCATTATTCCTTTGTTATCGCTCCGTTCACTCTCTATTTCAAATAAAGTTTCCTGAGTTTTTCGAAAGTGGTAAATTTATTTAATGCCCATTGGGGAGCTAATAATTCATTGGGTAAGGCTGTTCCGCCGATTCTCATTATAACTATATTTTTATTTAGAATCTTTAAGAACTCATAAATCTGTTTAACAAATTCATCCTGTTTAATAAGTTTTATCCCCTGCTTCTCATAAATTTTTGCAAGAGGGCTTGATTTCGGTATGTAAAGATTATGTATTTTAATACCGTCAATATTTAAAGAATTGATATATTCAGCAAGTTCAATATGATAATTTTTCGTCTCATAGGGCAAACCGAATATTACATGAACACCGAGAAAAATATTTGGATACACATAAGTCATATTAAGGGCATTCTCAAATTCCTCAATGGTCTCCAAACGGTTCATCCAATCTCTTGTTCCCTTATTAATGCTTTGTAGTCCGTATTCAATTTGTACAAAATATTTGTCCGTATATGAATTAATAAGCTCTAATTTCTCTTCATCAATACAGTCCGCCCTTGTTCCTATCACCAGTCCCACTAATTCGTCATATTTATTTATTATTTCGTACCTTTTGTTCAGATCTTCTACATTATCATAGGTATTCGTATATGCCTGAAAATACAACAGAAATTTTTTGTACTTTTTTATTCTATATGATAATTGTTCCTCGATCTGCTGTTCCAACGGGATTTTTTTGCCAATACCGCTTCCAAGAGCATCACAATAGATACAACCTCCATAGCCTTTTTTACCATCTCTGTTGGGACAGGTAAATCCTGCATCTATTGTGATCTTCCCAATCCTTTCTCCAAATTTCCCCTTTAAGAATGAATTACAAGAAAAATAATGATCAGATTGAACTGATTCTTTGAGAAATCTGTTTTGAAAATTTTCCATTTTCTCCAAACTCTTTTATATAAAGTTCATAAAACTCTTTCGCCTTTTGCTTATCCTTAAAAATAGTTAAATATGTATCTCCTGCCTTGAAAATTATTTCCTCCCATTCAATATGCGATTTGGGATTAGATAATATTTTTTTTACTATTAGACCAAATCCTTCCTCATCGAAGTCATATATCCTATCATAAAGTTCAAGCCAAAATTTATTTCTTCTATTTCTCATTTCAATATGCTTCCTTTTGAAAAAAAAGTTCGAACACCGTTCTCAATATTATTTTTATATCAAAAAGAATGCTCCAATTATTTATATAAAAGAGATCGAATAAGGTTCTTTCCTTAATGGATGTATTCCCTCTCCAGCCATTGATCTGTGCCCAGCCGGTAATGCCTGTTTTTACCTGATGTCTCAAATTATAACCGGGTATCTCATCCATGAATTTTTCAACAAATACAGGTCTTTCGGGACGGGGACCGACAATTGACATATGTCCCAAAAATACATTAATGAATTGAGGTGTTTCGTCCAAAGATGTTTTTCTCAGAAAACCGCCGAACTTCGTTTTCCTATTATCATTTTTTTCCGCCCATTTTGGTCCGGTAGAATCCTCCGCATCTACCTTCATGGTTCTGAACTTTATGATTTTAAATATCTTCTCACCCTTTGTGATCCTCTCTTGTAAATACAAAATGGGACCATTAGAAGTGATCTTGACTATTATTATTATAATGGTCCATGGAATAAGGAGAAGAACTATTGCAATAAATGAAAAAAGAATATCAAAAAAACGTTTGAAGAGTACATTCAAGCCATTTAATTTTTTCCGCTTTGTGGAAAGGACCGGGAGACCACCGATATTAAAACTTTCAAAATCCGATGAGAACTCGGCAAAAAAATTACCCAATAAATTTATTTTTGCGCTATTTTTGATCTTATTCTCTTCCACCATTTTTTTCAATAATGAAAACGGAAGTTCTTCTATATTCCAAAATATTGCATTATATTTTGCAAGGTCCCTCCCTTCTATATCAACAATAATTTCATCAACAATGTAACCCAAACGCTTTAAATGGCTTACCCGCCTTTCCAATAATTCATCTAATTTGCCGCCGATAATAACCGTATGTTCGCTACCGTAGCCTTTTCTATAAAGTTTTTCCGAAAGCTTGTAAAGAAAACTTCGCTCAATTATTATGCCGATAAAGACAAGGAAAAGATTCTGAATAATAAGTATTCTGGAAAATGTAAAAGTTCTATAAAAAAAAGTAAATGCAAAAATTATTAATGTGCCAAGTGTTAGTGCAATAAAAGCTGAATACCACTCATCAAGCAATGATATAAAAAAATGTTTTCTATATAACTTCATCTCTTGAAAAATAAACAACCATAATAAGGTCTCAACCACGAATAAAAGAATATAAGGGGATAAAGACGGAATACCATATTTAACAACTATGAAATTGGAATAAAATCTCAGATAATACCCGCTAATTGAGATACCAAAAAAAATGGCTATTTCAAATAATACTTTTAATAAGGTCGAATCAAATGGATTTATTGCTCTTTTCATATATGATCTTCCTTATCTTATTGCTAAATATTTCTTTTTTAAATCCACCTGCTGTTTCAGTGATCCTTTTATATTCCCATTTCATATTTTCACTTTTTTTAATAGCTTCCCGTAGTGAATTTACGGTCTGCTTTTCAAATAATATCCCATTAACACCATCTTTAATAATGTCAAGAGCACCGCCTTTTCCAAATGCTATGACGGGTGTTCCCGACGCAATACTTTCCACCATTGTCATACCGAAATCTTCAAAACCCGGGAAAATAAAAGCAATAGCTTCCTGATACAATTTTATTTTTGTTTCGTCTTTGGGCGAAATAACAAAGCTTATATTATCACAGTCCCTGGCAAGTTTCCTATACTTTTTACTTAATGAACCCGAACCCGCAATTATCAGCTTTTTATCCGTTCTTTTGAATGCTTCTATTGCAAGTTCGATCTTCTTATAGGGAGTAAAAGCGGATAATACGAGATAATAATCCTTCTTTTTTATGTTCTCAGGAACAAATGGTGCAATATCCACAGGTGGAAATATGATTTCAGAATCCCTATTGTAATATTTTTGAATTCTTTTCTTTACAAAACTTGAGTTCGCAATAAAATGATCCACTCGATTCGCCGAAACAGTATCCCAGATCCGTAAATAATTAAATATAAAATCCATTATCCATCTTTTGAGTCCGTGCATATTCCCGAAATAATCGGAATATCTATCCCAAATATATCTCATTGGACTATGAATATATGAAAAATGGATAGTACCGGGGTGTATAAGAACTCCCTTTGCAACAGCATGAGATGTAGAAATAACAAGATCATATTTTGAAAGATCAAACAATTCAATAGCAATGGGCATAAGCGGTAAATAATGGCGATACGCCTTGGAGATAAAGGGCATATTTTGCAAAAATGATGTTCCTTTTACCCTGCTACTTATCTTTTGCGGGATCTCTTTCCCCTTTGAAAAAAGCGTAAATATGTCTGCTTTGGGGAATATTTCAAGGATTGCTTCCAAGACACGCTCGCCTCCCCTGTAAGTAATTAACCAATCATGAATAATAGCTATTTTCATTCTTTATTCTAACAGAAAAAAGAAATTTTTGCAATATAAATTGTATTTTACTATTAAAATTTGTGTAACTTTTTTTATAAAATAGGATTTTAAACTGGTACCCATGATAAGGCATAAACGAATAAAATGTATAAAATATCTATAATTAGAGCAATTATTGATACAAACATTTTTGGTTTACTTTTTTATTTTTGTATTTAAAATAAAAAGCTATAATGATAATAAGCGAAATCGGAATTAAAGCTATGTCTATGTCTACTAAACAGATACAAATATATCCTAGTGAAGATTGATTAAGCATTAAAACAAATGTGACTAATATTAAAATAATTCCTGGAGAAAATATCGTTAAATAATAGAATAAGGAATTATTTCTTTTCCAATCGTTCATTTATCACATCCATATACCATATTTCTATATATTAGTAACGGGTAAATGTTATATTTTTTCCCTGACATTCCATCCCCTTCTAACATTTTGTTATAACTCTTTTTCACATAAAAATCAAAATTATGAACCCTTGTTTTTAAAATATTAAAATAATAATATTTTTTGAAAAAAAAGTGAAAATAAATTAT
>JAGGYO010000293.1 GCA_021162505.1 bacterium | reverse complement strand
TGGTATAATTCAGAAAAAGTTCATCTTTCTCTTGACAAAAAAACGCCCTTAGATTATTATATCGATAACTTCGTTCTTTCTAATATTCTTACCTTTGAAAAGTCCAATATGTTGCGACACAGGACAAAAATTTTAATCAAAATGGAAAAAATGGTATAATAGGACATGAAAGTAGGATTCGTTACGCTTATCGGCAGGGCAAATGCCGGTAAATCAACCTTATTAAATCATATTTTAAAGGTTCCCATTTCGTCCGTTTCACCAAGGGAACAGACAACAAGAAATAGGATTACTGGGGTATTCACAAAAGAAGATTATCAGATCGTATTTTTAGATACGCCAGGTATTACGAATAAAAAAATAAAATTAAAACAATTGCTGAATGCATCTGCAAAGGGTTCAATGCAAATGGTGGATACTATTATTTATTTGATCGATTCTAAAAAGTTTTTTATTGATGATGAGATACTCTCATTATTAAGGGCTTCTAAAAAAGATGTAATCTGTTTATTAAACAAGGTTGACCTTATAAATAAAGGGAAACTTCTTCCAATGATGGAACAACTATCTCAATTTGAATTTATAAAGGAGATCATTCCCATATCCGCATTGAAAGAAAAAAATCTTGATGAATTCCTTAATACTGTAAATGGTTATTTATCAGAAGGAGAATTTCTTTACCCGCCTGAATATATTTCGGGAAATCCGGAAAAATTCATTATGGCTGAAATCATTAAAGGAGCAATATTCAATAATACCAATAAAGAACTCCCTTATAGCGCTGCTGTTCATGTAGATCTTTTGGAAGAAAAGAAACATATTATAAAGATATATGCTAATATTTATGTTGAAAGAGATTCACAAAAAGCGATCATTATCGGGAAAGGTGGAAGTAAAATAAAAGACATAGGTATCTATTCAAGGAAATTATTGCAGGATATTTTTCAGAAAAAATTTTTAATAAAACTTTTTGTAAAAGTAAAAAAGAATTGGCAAAAGGATGAAAAATTCCTTAAAATGTTGGGATATACCGAGTGAAAAAGCTCTTTTACGATATTGATAATGATTATAATGATAAGAATATATTGATCGAGAATATTATTAAACGCTCTATTAAA
This sequence comes from bacterium, assembly GCA_021162505.1. Lineage (GTDB taxonomy): Bacteria > AUK180 > AUK180 > AUK180 > AUK180 > AUK180. The sequence continues at coordinate 6,306 of JAGGYO010000293.1, read as the reverse complement.
TTTCAAACAGAAAAGATCATAGATGATCTGAAAAAACGAGAGGATATTTCTCCCACTATTCTCGATATCAATATTGGAGTTCCACATACCATATATGATGGGCTTGAAGAAGAATTATTGATCTTTATAAGATTGAGAAATCCCATTTATTGGGGTAAAAAACACTCTGAAACAGTGAATAGGGTATTTTTTATCCTGACAAAATCAAGAAAAATGCTGAATAGGCTACTTGCGGAATTGGCTATTTTCATTCAAAATAAAAAGGGAAATATTAATGAAAAGAATTTTAATTCATTTAAAATATAGTTTTGTCATTTTTGTTTTCTTATTCTTTTTACCCGTATTTGCCAATAAAAATATTGAGGTCATTAAGAAAAGTTATATATGGAAGTTTGGTAATCCATTGCAAGTTTCCATAATAAAGGTGAAAAAGGGAGCTTATCAACCTATTATAATGGCAGCCCCGGAAAATGAGGTAATGCCTCTTTCCAAAATGATAAAAAAGAAAAATGGGATCTCCGGAATAAACGCCGGTTTCTTCGGAAGGGAAAATAATGAGATACTTGGTATATTAGCAATAAACGGAAGAATATACGCAAAAAAAAATGTTAAATGGCGTTGGTCAATATTAATTTCACATAACGGAGGTATTTCATTTAAATATATTAAGCCCTCAAACCTTACTTATAACCTGGCAAGAAAATACAGGGCTATATTATCAGGTGGAAACATTTTAATAAAAAATGGACGCGTTATTGCAAAAAAAAGTAAAAGAAATCCAATGAGCGGCATTGGGATCTCAAAGAATTATATTTATCTCATTGTCGTTGACGGAAGACGATTGAACTCACTGGGTATTGATGAGATCCATTTCGCTCGACTTTTCAAGGAATATAAATGTTATAATGCTATTGCACTTGACGGCGGCGGGTCATCAGAACTAATTATTAGGAAGGGCAATTTCTACAAAATATTGAACCATCCGTCAGACGGGGCAGAGAGAAGAATAAAGACCTCAATAATATTCCTTGATAAAAATATTGTGAAGATCTCCTTACCAAAAGGATATCCTGATAGTATTTTTCAGAATTTGAATAAATATTTTTTGGATAGAGGTTTTCTTTGTGCTTATGTTCATGGGAGTAAAGATATTCTCACAATTGAATATGGGAATAAGAAAGCCGTGATTGATGCTATGTCCGGCGCTAACTATTCCTCGATATTTTATTATAAAATACATAATGCTCGTTTCATTTTTGGAAGGAAGAAATATCTTGAATTTAATATGAAGATAAAGAAATTACCCGATGTAAATAATAGGATCTCCATTTATGATGGTTTTGACCATTTTCCCTTATTGGTAAAGAGAAAAGATCATTATGAATTAACAACTTCTTTCAGTGAATTGAGCAAAAATATAAAATTATCTCAATTTTTGATTTACAATGTTTTTAATGATATAATCAAAAAAGGAGAGAATTAAATGCCCGAATTCAGAAAGGATCCCATTACCAATTCATGGATCATTATAGCAACCGAAAGATCAAGAAGACCCTATGATTATAGGGAGAAAGTAGAAAATAATGTGAAATATGTTTCCAAGGAAAATTGTCCGTTCTGTCCGGGACATGAGAATATGACTCCCAATGAAATATTTTCCTATAGAGCTCCTGAGAACAATATGAGCTCATGGTGGGTAAGAGGATTTCCCGCTCATTCACCTTTACTTCATATTGAAGGCGAGTTTGAGCATAAGGGTTTTGGAATATACGATTCCATCACCGGTCTTGGTGCACATGAGATCATTGTAGAGACACCCGATCATGATACCACGCTTGGAACTATGTCAAGCAATCAGGTAGAAAAAATTCTTTGGGCATACAGGGATAGAATAATTGACCTTAAAAATGACAAAAGGTTCCGTTATGTACTGATCTTCAAAAATCACGGGAAAAAAGCAGGAGCATCCTCCATTCATCATCCCCATTCTCAAGTAATTGCTCTACCTATTGTTCCTAAAAAGATAAAAGAAGAATTGGAAGGAGCAAGATTCCATTATAAAATAAAGGAAAGATGTATTTTTTGCGATATAATAAAACAGGAATTGAAACTTGATGAAAGGGTAATTTGGAAAGGAAAGCATTTTATTTTACTTTCTCCCTGGGCTCCTCGGTTTCCATTTGAAACTTGGATACTTCCATTGAAGCATTCACATGATTTTACCACTATCAGCAAGGAAGAGATACTGGAATTATCCCAATTGATGAAAAGATTTTTCAGAACATTGCAAAAGATACTTGCAAATGATTTTAGTTTTAATTTATTATTACACGATACTCCCAATCTTATCCCTCAAGAGGGATATTGGACGACCATAAGGAGTGATTTTCATTGGCATTTTGAGATCATTCCTCGTATTGTCAATATTACCGGCTTTGAATGGGGTACCGGCGTTTATATAAATCATTTACCTCCTGAAATAGCTACGCAGGAAATAAAGAAGGCGTTTTAATGAACAGAATCATACTATCAAAATTAAAAAATCTCAAGGGTAAAAAGATCGCTGTCATTGGTGATATTATTTTGGATAAATATGTTTATGGAGAGGTAAATAGAATTTCTCCCGAAGCTCCGGTGCCTGTGGTGAAAGCGAATAACATTGAATATAAATTAGGCGCGGCTGCTAATGTGGCAAAGAATATTGCCTATATGGGTGGCGTACCTATATTAATTGGGCTTTCAGGTACTGATCAGGCAACTTCGATCCTTTTTCCCTTATTAAATAAGAATAGTATTTCATCACAATATTTAATAGAGAAGAAGGATTTTAAAACGAATATTAAGGAAAGGGTTATTGCATTGAACCAACAAATGCTTAGAATTGATTATGACCCGGATAATAATAAGTATAAGATCTTTCCTCATATAAAAAAGGTTCTTGAAAAAAATCATATTGACGCCATCATTATTGAGGATTACAATAAGGGTTTGATAAAAAAGAGCACAATGGAAAATATAGTGCGTTTTGCAAATAAAAAAAATATTCCCACCATTTCTGATCCACATCCAACAAGAAATATCTCTTTTTACAAAGGAAGCTTTTGCTTAACTCCCAATCTCAATGAGGCGGAGCAATTACTTCGTATAAAAAAATCCCTACCTTACGAGGAATTGGTAAAAAGAACTCAGAATGCGTGTGGTAATAAAATGGTTCTTTTAACCCTGGGAAAGCACGGGATGATCCTATATGATAAAAAAGTTCATTTTATCCCCACCAAAGTAAAAAAGGTCTATGATGTTACCGGAGCCGGTGATACCGTGGTTGCACTTTTTACATTAGGCTTAGCTTCCGGGTTATCATCTATTGAGAGTGCTATACTGGCTAATTATGGTGCAAGTTATGTTGTAACTCAATTAGGTGCTGCCGCTCCCACACCCGATATTATCAAAGAAATAATATCCAATAATTAAAGTGAAAATATATAAAGATATAAACGAATTTTTACCTTTATTGAAAAAGCTAAAGGAAAGAAAAAATACCATCGTTTTTACCAACGGCTGCTTTGACATATTGCATATAGGCCATTTGGATTATCTAAAAAAAACTTCGCTTTTAGGTAATATCTTTATTCTCGGTTTAAATACTGATGATTCAATAAAAAGATTGAAAGGGAATTCAAGACCGCTCATTGCATTCGAGGACCGTGCTCTATTTTTATCTTATTTTAATTTTATCGACCATATCATAGGATTTTCACAAGACACTCCCATTGATTTAATTAAAAAGATAGAACCCCATATTCTGGTAAAAGGTGGTGATTATAATCAGGATAATATAGTGGGTGCCGAACTCGTGAAAAGCTATGGAGGCAAGGTAGAAGTTATCCCTTTTATTCATGAAATAAGTTCTACCGAGATCATAAACAAGATAAAAAACGAGGGTTTGTGAAACTTTGTACTGTAATTCCCGTCAGAATGGCTTCACAAAGATTTCCCAATAAACCATTAAAAAACATCAATGGTAAACCCATGCTTCAATATGTATGGGAAAATGCAAATAATAGTAAGTTTTCAAATGATGTATTTGTTTTAACATCCGATAGTGAGATAAAAACAGCAGTTGAAGGATTCCACGGCAAGGTTATAATGACACCGGAGAATGTCAAGAGTGGAACAGAGCGACTCGCCTCTGTCTTAGGCCAATTGTCAGAATATGAATTCATCTTTAATTTGCAGGGTGATGAACCGCTTTTCAGAGGTGAAAACATTGATCTATTATTTAATGAATTTCCAAAAGATGATGATAGATTTGTCTGCGGAACTTTCTATTTCCCATTAAATAATGTTTCTGCAAAAGATCCGAATAATGTAAAGGTGATCTTCAATGATAAGGATGAAGCTATTTATTTTTCAAGATCTCCTATTCCATATAGAGGACCTTATTTTAAGCATATAGGTGTTTATCTTTACAGAAGAGACTTTGTAAAAACCTATATGAAATTATTGCCTTTAGCAAATGAGGTGTCGGAAAAATTGGAACAATTGCGGATCATCGAGCATGGATATAAGATATTCATTACAAGATTACCCGAAGATACAATTGGCGTTGATACGGAAAATGATTTAAAAGCAGTGGAGGATATTTTAAATGACAAAGAAAAAATTTAAATTCATAGCCGGACCGTGCGTGATAGAGAATAGAGATATTACTATAAAGATCGCAAAGGGATTAAAACAAGTTATAAAAGATCTTGATAATATTGATTTTTATTTTAAAGCGTCTTTTGATAAAGCCAATCGTTCCAGTGTAAATTCATTTCGAGGTCCCGGAATGGAAAAGGGTTTGGACATTTTAAGAGAAGTAAAAGAGAAATTTGGTTTTAAGATCACAACCGATATACACTTGCCATCTCAGATTGATCCAATATCTAAGGTTGCCGATATTATCCAAATACCGGCATTCCTGTGCCGACAAACGGATCTATTGCTTGCTGCCGGTGGTTCGGGAAAGACGATAAATGTAAAGAAGGGGCAATTTCTTTCTCCTTATGAAGTAAAAAATATCATTGAAAAGGTTGGCTCCACGGGTAATAAAAAAATTTGGATCACCGAGAGAGGCACTACTTTCGGATATAATAAACTTGTGGTAGACATGACATCCATTCCCATAATGAAAGAGTACAATGTCCCCGTGATCATTGATGCCACACATTCGGTGCAATTGCCAGGAGCCGGTGGAAATAGAACATTGGGAAATAGGGAATTTGTTCCAATTATCGCAAAAGCAGCAATAAGTGCCGGCGCAGACGGGTTGTTCATTGAGACACATTTTGACCCTGATTCTTCCCCCTCTGATGCTGCTAATATTTATCCTTTAAGTTCTGTAAAAAAGTTATTAAAAAAAGTATTGGAAATTTTTTACATTTTATAGTAGAATAGAATATGGAGATAAAAAAAGAAGTACTTAATAATATGACGGTCTATTATTTCGGCAATCCCGAAAATGCGTCACTATCCATTATAGAATCCGACCCTCAATTACAATTTACATGCGAAATAGGAAGGGATAAAACAAATCTTTTCATGGCTCTATGGGACAATAAAACCGATTTTAATTTTTACCTCAATGCTGAAATGGAAGCATTGGTAAACAATATGAATTCCGGAATAAAGTGTTTACACCACGCTGATGAATTCCTAAGAGCACAGTACAAAGAGATATATAACAAACTTGCTACCCTAACTGATCCCAATCTAAAAAAACTTTTCATTAAATCAATTGCAAATATCAAGGCGGCATTGAATCTTATCAAATGGTATAATGAAAATATTAAAAAATGAAGAAGAACCTACGGATCTTATTTTTTTTACTTTTATTTTTATGGGCATCCATTGTCCTCATAACCTACTACAGGTTCATACCATTTGATCTCTTATTGATATTCAATCTATTCATTAAGGTCTTAAAGGATATTAGACCTATGATCTTTTTTAAAAATCTTTTTTGGATATTTAAAGCTCTATTCTTATTATCGCTTATTTATTTCATATCACTTAATATGGGATATTTTATTTTGAAAAGATATAAAATAGATCATGATGGTTCTTTGCAAAGGATACTTTTCTCATTAGGAACAGGATTTATTTTTTTGGCATTTCTTGTTTTTATTATTGGTATTTTGGGCTTGTTTTATAATGTAATTATTATTTCATTATTATTTATTTTGACCATCGGTGCATTATTAATATTTTTTAAGGAAAAGAAGTATATTCTTGGGAATTTCTCCATTAAAATGGAAAGAAATA
>JAGGYO010000039.1 GCA_021162505.1 bacterium | reverse complement strand
TTTTAAAATCATAAGAATTTGATTTAACATAAAAAAAAGACTATAATCAAATATGAGGAAAGGCGGTAAAAATATCGGGGTTATAATTGTCAATAGGGAATTTGACAAAAAAAAATAATATAACCGGAAAAGTTTGTTGTTGTGGAAAATTAATTGTCGTCCATAAAGGAGAAGAGATATGAAAAAGTATTTGATTTACATTTTTTTTTTGTTTTTTATTATAACCGGAAGAGCTCAGGCTAATAATGTACCTATTGCCGGGAGGACATGGACTTATGCAAATGCTACTTTATTATTATCAAGATCTGTCGGATGGCTGGTTATGCCAGGATTCAGATATGAGTTCTCAAGAAACCTTGCAGGAAAATCAATTGATACCAAAGACCTTTATTTCTATGAGTTTTTTACCGGACCAATATATTTTACCGGTATTGGGAAATTAAAGGTAATACTTCCGTTCTTCTATTATTATATGGGCTTCCCTATGAAGGCACAGGATAAATATGTTTACGGCCATAATCTGGAATTCTCACCCACATTTGTTTATAAATCGGGAAATATAATTATTTACAATCGAATAATTTTTCATAATACCTTTTTCTCAAGTTTCTATGACGAAGTATTAAATAACAAAGATTGGCAAAAAGGTTATTCTTTATTGCTCAGATGGAAACTAATGATACAATACATTGTTAATCCGAAGCTAATTCTTGAAATTGCCGAAGAACCATTTTACGGTTTGATCGAAGATAAGGATATGCCACCTGTTACAGGTCCCGGTTTCTCCGAAAAGGGATTTGATATGAACAGGATGTATATAGGATTTATATATAAGATAACAAAGGAAATCGCACTTGAAGCAAATTATGTATATGAAATAAGTTATAAAGAAGATGCAATAAGCGGAAGAAAAGAACATTCACAAATTGGGCATTATATTTTTATAACATTTAAAAGCACATTCAAACTATTTTAATTGCGTATTTGCGTAAACACGCAATGCAACAAGAATTTAATTATCTGCCAATTTATTAGGTTTTAAAAGGCTGAAAATCGGATTAACGACAAGAGATACCATCATTCCAATCGTTCCTGCCTGCGGTGAAGGCATTTTCAATATATACAGAGCCAGACAGGTAGTCAATCCCAGTACCGATGAAGAAATAGCACCGAATTTATTCACTCGTTTAGAAAACAGTCCCCATATAAATGGTCCAAGAAATACAGAACCGATCGCTCCCCATGAAATTCCCAATATACTGACAATAGTTGCAGGTCTGAAATAAGCTAAAATTACAGAAAGGATAATAAAAAATGCACTTAAAAATCTCATTTGAAGGGTTAAGCTTTTGTCAGAAATATTCTTATTGATAAATCCTGCATAGATATCTTTGGCAATAGAAGAACTGGAAATTAATACTAATGCAGCTAAGGTTGACATGGAAGCTGATAATATTAGAAGAAACATTAAAACCGATAATGAGCTTGGAATTACATTAGCCAACAACTCCGGCATCAATGCATCAGAAATAGGTTGCCCATTAATAAAGGCATTTGGCGCAGTTTCAGGTGATAAAAAAACTCTGATAGTAGCTCCGGTAAAATATGCAACTCCGGAAATAAGAACGGCAAAAATAGTGGAAGCTATCATTCCAATTTTGATTGATTTTTTATCTTTAATCGCATAGAATTTCTGGACTAATTGCGGCATTGCAAAAGGTGCCACACTGGTTAGAAAAACCAGACAAAAAAGCGGCCAGATACCCGGTGGTCCAATTGCTTTTGTTAGTTTTGGATCTATGGAAGATAAGCTCTCAGTAATATTTGTAAGACCGTTTCCTTTAATAATAGTACTCCATAACAAGATAATGACTCCAACGATCATAATTAGTCCAAATATAATATCTATCATTGCCATTGATCTATATCCGCCTAAAACAAGATATGTGGCTGTAAGGACTCCCATAAGAACAAGAGCCATCGTATAATCGATATTAAAATTAGATTTAAATAGATAGGATAATCCTATAAAAACGGCTGCGGAATAAGGAAAAAAAAAAACGAATATTGATATAGATGAAAAGATCTTAAGTGCTTTACTATTGTATCGTTTTTCAAAAAATTCAGGCATTGTAGAGATATTATAGTCAATTGACATCTTCTTAATCCTCGGTCCCAAAAGCCACCATACACCCAAAACGCCAATAAATGCGTTGCCTAGGGTTACCCATAAACCGGAATATCCGAAAGCCCAACCAATCTTTCCTGCAAAACCAATAAATAATACTGCTGAAAAATATGCAGTTCCATAGGTAAATGCTGTCATCCACGGGCCAATTTTTCTGCCTCCGAGAAAAAAATCTGAAAAAGAGCGAGTCTTTTTCAATCCAAGTATTCCGATAACAATAATCATTAATACATACGCTAAAATAATACATACTTTTACGATCATCATACCTCCTTATTTGAAATAATATATTTTTCTAAGCTTCTACTTAATTTTACAGGAAAGCATAAGATTTGTCAAATTAAAAATAAAAATAATCAAATTATTATGTATAATAAATGACATAGAGGAAAATTCTTGAACTTGAAAAATCTCAGAAACATATTGGACTTTTATAGAAGTATTTTGCTTTTTTATTGATCTCATAAATAGACTTGTTTTTTTGTCATTGTCGAGTACCTATTTTCACGAGGACAGGCACCGCCGGAATGATAATGCAAATACAGGGTAAACTTCAAAGATAGATTCCATGTCAAGGATGTAATGTCAGTAAATAAATGAGATTCCTACGCAAACTTTGTTTGCTCTGAATGACAGAGAAAAAAATGATAGGGGAAAACATTTTGTCTAATATTCTTACCTTTGAAAAGTCCAATATGTTGCGACACAGGATATACTATTGTTTTTCCGTAATATTTTTGTTATAATTACCAAGAGGTGGGTTATGAAAATTAAAACCATATTCATTTTGGGACTTACTCTTTGGTCTATCTTAATTTTTGCAGATTATTCAGTAGAACAATATCCTGAATTTAAGCTGATCTTTCCCTCGAAGTTCCCATATATTTCAGATGAATTTCTTGAATTTTACAATTTCTATTTTAAAGATATTGAGAAATTAACGGGGAACAAGCCTAAACATTTCGCATACATTATTGAGGATTATGGAATGTATTCAAATGGAATGACAAATCCCGTCTATAATAAGATCTTGATCATGACACATACCCCTGGAATTTATGATGAGATTGGATTTAGCAAGGATTGGATCCAATTTGTAACCCTTCATGAAACAACCCATATGGCACATTTGACATATACCTCGCCATTCAATAAATTTTTTAATAAAATATTCGGAAATGTCTTTCTTCCAAATATGCTTGTTCCCAATTGGTATATCGAGGGCATTGCCGTATTATCTGAATCTCAGGATCTCAATCAAGGCAGGTTAAATGATGGATTTTTTTCTGCTTATGAAAAAGTAATGTTAAATGAAGGAAGGGTTCCTCATATTCTGGATGCAACTTATGGTTTCGATGAATTTCCCTATAATGCCAAGTACTATATAGATGGAGGAAATTTTTTCAAATATTTACATGACAATTATAATAATCCCTTTCCTAAATTATTTAAAAAACAGGGTTACTCACTATTATCCTATTTTTCTCCAATTTACCCCTTTCTTGGAATGGACCTGAACGCAAGAGCGGTTTTAGGTAAAAGTTTTCCCAAACTCTGGAAGGAATGGCAAAATTACGAAAGAAAAACATTTAAAAAGATGAAAACGGATGAAAAAATTACCCAAACGGGAGATTCTAAATATTCTCTTTCGCTTGTTGGAGATAAGCTTTACTATATTGAAAAATTCTATAAAAAATCAAATATCTATGAATTAAATGGATACACTTATATAAAATACATTAATCTCAAAAATAATAGCATCCATAAAGTACTATTATTAAATAGCAATATTTTTGAAAAAATGTATGTGGATGAAAATAGATTGATCTACGGAAAATATGTATTAAAGAACGGTTATGAAAATTATTCGAATAACGGAATGGGATATGAGGTTACACTTTATGAAATGAATTTGAAAACAAAAAAGGTAAAAAAGACCTATACCGGAAAGATCCGAAGTTTTACATATAATAAGGGTAAATACTATATTTGTGAGGATATAACAGGGGAATACGGAACGAGTTTTACTGTTTTAAACGAAGATCTTGAGAAAATCAATAAAATAAAAATTTCTTTTTTGATTGAAGAAATTAAAAAGAAGGGAGAGGATTTCTATGTGATAACTAAACATAAGGATCAAGTGTTTTCACTTTATACATT
>JAGGYO010000179.1 GCA_021162505.1 bacterium | reverse complement strand
GAATAATAGAGGAAAAATGAACGTAGAAAAAAAAATATATGAACCAGATAATTCCATAAAAGAAGGATATTTTTCCATATTCAGGGAGATATTTAATGAATTGAAGAATAATGAGTGGCTTATACTCCAATTATTTAAAAGGGATTTTTTAGCAATGTATAAGCAATCCTTCATGGGGATTCTATGGGCATTCATTATACCCATTATCAGTGTTGGGACATTTGTTGTATTAAACCGTTCAGGTATATTTAATATTGGTAGTATCAATGTTCCTTACCCAATATATGCGGTCCTTGGTATGGCATTTTGGCAACTATTTTCCACAGGTCTAATTGCGAGTTCAAATTCACTGGTAAAAGCCGGTCCTATGATAGTAAAGATTAATTTCTCAAAAAAATCTCTGGTTATAGCATCTTGTGGACAATCCATTATATCATTTACTGTCCAATTTATTTTAGTGTTAATACTGTTTATCTGTTACGGAATTGCACCGAGCATTTTAATATTATTGGTTCCAATAATTATCATTCCGATTATATTACTTACCCTTGGTTTTGGATTTATTTTATCTCTTCTTAATGGAATTTTTAGAGATATTGGGAATATTCTTTCCGTTCTTGTAACATTTTTAATGTTCCTTACTCCCGTTTTATACGCAAGACCCGAATCCGGAATATTGGCTTTTATTACAAAGTATAACCCATTGTACTATTTGGTTTCAGTACCGCGAGAACTTATATTAACGGGGAAAATTTCAGAATGGAAAGGTTTTTTAGTTGCAAGTATTATATCGGTCATTGTTTTTTTAATATGTCTGGTCATATTTCATTTGACGGAAACAAGAGTAGCAGAGCGAATATGAAATATAGTTATGAGTGTTGAGTGTTTAGTGTTGAGTTATAAAACAAATGTGAAAAAAAGTTATGAGTAAAAGTTTGATTAAGGACAGGTCTTACAATTTTGCTTTAGATGTTATAAGGTTATATACATATTTACAAAGTCAAAAGGAATTTGTTATTTCAGGTCAACTGGTTCGTTCAGGTACAAGTATTGGAGCAAATATTGAAGAAGCATTAGCGGGGCAAAGTAAAAGAGATTTTACTGCTAAAATGTCAATTGCTTCAAAAGAAGCAAGAGAAACGAATTATTGGTTACGCTTACTTCGGGATTCTCAATTAGTGTCGAAAGAAAAGGTGGAATTTTTAATTGATGAATCCAAGGAAATAATCAGTATTCTTACTTCAATTGTAAAAACATCTTCAGTTAAAAAGGAAAAGCTCAAAATTAATAGGTCTAATCATGACTGATAAACTTAAAACTCAATACTTAAAACTCAAAACTTCTGATGATGTTATTATCAGAGTTGATCATGTCTCAAAAAAATACTGCAAATCACTAAAAAGATCTATGTTATACGGAATTAATGATATTACAAAGAATATATTCGGACTATCTTCCCATTCGGAGAAATTAAGAAAAAACGAGTTCTGGGCATTAGATGATATATTTTTTGACCTTAAAAAGGGAGAGACATTGGGTATTATTGGACCCAATGGTTCAGGAAAAACGACCTTGCTTAAATTGTTAAACGGCATTTTCTGGCCGGATAAGGGAAGGCTCACTGTTAATGGTCGTGTTGGAGCCCTTATTGAAGTTGGTGCAGGGTTTCACCCCCTATTGACAGGTAGAGAGAATATATACATCAATGCTGCAATATTGGGAATGACAAAGAAAGAAGTGGATAAAAGATTTAACGATATTATAGAATTTGCAGATATCGGGGACTTTTTGGACACACCTGTGAAATATTATTCAAGCGGCATGTTCGTAAGATTAGGTTTTGCCGTTGCCGTGCATTGTGAACCTGATATTTTGCTTATAGATGAGGTATTAGCTGTGGGTGATGAGGGTTTTCAAAACAAATGTTTTAATAAGATTGGAGAACTTAAAAAAAATGGTACCACCACTATTATAGTTTCTCATAATATGCATATAATATCTACATTCGTGGAAAAAGTTGTTTTTATAAATAATGCCAAATACAAATTTTTCAATAATGTAGCAGAGGGCATTAAAGAATATAATAAATTATTTATTAATAAAGCTAATTTGAATATAGAAAAAATTTCTAGCGGGAATGATGAAATCAATTTTTATAATGTAAAGATAGGGAAAAGAACATTAAATCCCGGAGATACTTTTTCTTTATCGATGGAATATAGATCTTCAGTTGATTATGAAGATATTATTATTGATACAATAATTTTGAGCAGTAACGAATCATCACTTTATTTCCAATCTACAAATCGGGCGTATAACAAAAAAATAAAGCTAATTAAAGGTGATCATACTCTTAAAATTGATCTGAAAAATATTCCGATCAATAATGCCATGGCAAAAATAATAATTGCAATATATTCAAAAAATAGAACCGGATATTTATTCTGGTGGCGTATTCCCGTGGAGTTTAGTGAAGTCCATTATTCCACTGGAAAATTTTTTGTGGATGTATCATATAAGGTAATATAAAAATGAAAAACAATCATGCTATTATAAAAGAAATAATAGAAAGGGAGATAAAATGAGTGAGTTAAAATCTTTTCTAAAAAGACTGTTAAAGGTAAATAAATTACAGGACAATGGGTTGAACAAAATTACATGTATAAGATATACAATGACCTGGCGGTGCAATTTTAAATGTGTATCTTGTAATATTTGGCAAATGAAAACTTTCAAAGAAAAAGAGCTTAGTCCGGAGGATATAGATAAATTTACAAAGAACGCATTATTAAAAGATGTGAAGGAAATAGTGATAAGTGGCGGCGAACCTATTTTAAGAGATGATTTTCCAGAGGTTATACTCGCTTTTCACAAGAATCTGAAGAAGGCGAGATTTGCGATCACTACAAATGGATATGACCCACAGAGAACCTATGAATTCTTCAAAAAGATCAAAACTCATGCTCCTGATTTAAAGTGGGGTCTCATTGGCGTAAGTTTAAATGGTCCCAAAGATATTCACGATAAGAGCAGAGGAATTCCGGGAAGTTATGAAAAAGTGCTGGAAACTGCAGAATTATTAAAAGAATTTTCAGAGCATGTGGAATTT
>JAGGYO010000255.1 GCA_021162505.1 bacterium | reverse complement strand
TTTTTATATTATATGTAAAAAAAGGAAATTGAAAAATACAAAATAACAGAATGAAGTTATTAAGTTGATCTGTTGATACTATATCGACAGGATTGTCTGTAATTTAAATTATTTCCCCCACTTATTGTGAATAGTATCAAGTGCTTGGTATAAACGGTATTTATTGTCAAAGTCATGATCGTTAAAAAAAAGTGGCATTTCTATGCCTTTGCTTTTATCTATCAATTGACTCATTGTGATTCCTAATAGGCGGAATCTCCCTTGGTAATCCTCATATTTTTCAAATAGTTCTTTGGCATTTTCAAATATCTCATTGGAAAAAAAAGTGGGATTTTCAAGTATCATTTGATTGGTAAATGTTGAGAAATTATCGTATCGCACCTTTAAGGTCAGGGTTCTGCCGAGAAGTCCTTTTTTTCGCATCCTATATCCGAGATGTTCTGCAATGTTTTTCAAATACTCTCTTGCTTTATCATATGTCAAGTCCTCGGGAAATGTCTCGGAATTACCAATGGATTTAACCATCTTTCTTTTTTCAATATGTTCAATAAGATCGTTCATAGCCAGATGATATAGCCAATCTCCGGTGCTTTTGAAATTATTCTTCCAGAAATTCTGATCATATTGTAATATATCGCCAACGCTATAAACTCCAAGTTTTTTTAATTGTTCCTGCAATTTTTTACCGATACCGTTGACCATTGATACGGGTAGTGTTTTTAAGAACTCGTTCTCATTTTTCAATTCATATATCCCCTCCGGCTTTGCTGTTTTTGATGAGATCTTTGCAAGATATTTTGCTCGTGCAATGCCGATACTTAAAGGAAGATCCAATTTTTCCCAAACGGTTTCTTTTATGGCTTTTGCCATTTTTATCGGTGTTTCCCATAAAATATCAGAGTGCGAAAAATCAATATATGCTTCATCAATGGAAGCCATTTGTATATCGGGAGTAATAGAGTAGAGTATATCAAAAAAATCGTGAGAGTATTTTTCATATAAAGGAAAATGGGGATGAATGACAATGAGGTCTTTGTAGAATTTTTTCGCACTGGAAGTGGGCATACCGGAATGTATCCCGAATTTTCTTGCTTCGTATGATGCCGATGCAATAACGCCTCGACCGAACCTATTACCACCAACAGCCACCGGTTTGTTCAATAAGGTCTTGTTCTTTACTCTTTCTACGGATACAAAAAATGAATCAAGATCACAATGTAAGAACATATTTTTCTCCATTAAATTTTTTCAGTCAAGGAGTCAATTGACCTTTTGACCCCCTAAACATATTTTCTTTATTATATTATACTAAAAATCTTTTTAGTAGTCAAGAGGAAAATAAGAATATTTTAAATGTCTACTTGACAAGTAGACAAAAATATGTTATAATGAAATCAATATAGGAGTAGTATATGGAAAAGCCAAGGTTTAAAAAGGAATTCATAGAGACAAAAGAAAAGATCAAGAACATTCTGAGAAAACTGAAAGACAATGAGAATGACCAAGAAGTGAACAATCTGAAAGAAGAATTTAAGACGGCAATTTCCAAAGCCGATCCTCTGGTTATTGCCATTGCAGAAGGTGAACTTGCAAAGGAAGGATTTACGACACAATACTTAATGAAGGCATGTGAAATTCATATGGAACTTTTTAAGGACCAGATCGAAAATCCAAATTTGAAGGTGCCATCGGGACATCCCATCGGCGAATTCCAAAAAGATCATAGAAATATTCTGGATCTTTTGGAAAAGCTTATTGAACAAGTAAAGATAGTTCAAATAAAGGAGAGTTATGAAGAGGCATTCAGCGAATTGGCTTATATTCAAATAATGGCCGGTGTATTGATGGATGCAGAGAATCATAATGTAAGACAAGAAAACACACTGTTTCCTGTACTTGAACGGCATGGTATAGAAGAACCGCCGGCTATTATGTGGGAGGAACATTCTCAAATGAAGAAGGATAAAAAACGGTTATTAAAGCTATTGGAACAGGCAGAGAATATGGATTTTAATGAGTTTAAAAGTCAATTGAATGCTCTTTCTCGCGTATTATTGGATAAATTTGCCTTCCATACACAAAAAGAAGAAAATATATTATATGTTGCAGCATTGAATGTCATAACACCCGAAGAGTGGGAAATGATAAAAGAAGAATGCAATAATCTGGGTTATTTTAACCCTGAAATAGATAAAGAAAGGAGTTAATTATGAATTTGAAAGACCTACCAATTGAGGCTATTGAAAAAATTTTAGATGCTTTACCGGTGGACATCTCATTTGTTGATGCAAAAGATACGGTAAAATACTTTAACACTCCCAAAGAAGGCAGGATATTTCCGAGAACGAAATTGGATCTTGGAAGAAAAGTGCAAAAGTGCCATCCGCCCAAGAGTGTACACATGGTAAATAAAATTCTTGAAGGTTTCAAGGACGGAACAATGAAAGATGCTCCCTTCTGGTTCAATATGGGTCCCAAAAGAATATACATCAATTATTTTCCGGTAAATGATAGTGAAGGAAATTACCTTGGAACCCTGGAAGTTAGCCAGGATATCACCGAGATCAATAAATTAGAGGGTGAAAAACGGCTTTTATAATTTAATTTCTTCCCCGCTCTACACAATATTTCTGGAAATACGAATAAATAAATATTAATATGGATTTCTACTCTCAATAAAAAATCGCAAGTTCTAAAAATAACTTGATTTTAAATTTTAATATAGTATAATAAATGAAAGTTAGGAGTTTTTTATGGATAATGAAGTAAGGGCTCTGGATGTTATTAAAAATGAGGAACAAGACGGTCGAAAGCTTGTGGATTCCGCAAAAAATGAAGCCAATAAAAAGATAATTAATGCAAAAGAGAATGTTAAAAAACTTTGGACTGATGCTAAAATAGAATTATCGGAATATGAAAAAAAATTAAAAAGTACGAATAAAACTGAAATTGAAATAGAAGAAAAAAAAATGAGGAAAAATTTTCAGGATATCAATAATAAAATTGAAAAGAATTCCTCCCAAAATAGTAATAAAATGCTCAAAGAGCTATTAAAAGAAATTTTGAAAAATGGCAGTTAAACCATTTAAAAAAATAGAAATTATTGGTCTAAAAACAGACAAAACAAAGTTAATCTCATCTTTAAAACGATTGGGGCTGGTACAAATTACGAATTTACAAAGCAATAATGCCATTAATATCACTCACTATGATGAGATATTGGATAAGCTGAATAGGATTTATGATAACTTAAAACCCATTAGTGAAAAACCTGAAAATCCGTTCATTGGTGAAAGGGTAATAACCGCAGATTATGAAAAAGATGTATTAAAAGAAAACGAATTGTCTGACCTCTATGAAAAAATAAGGAAACATTTAAATAATATGAGGGAAAGATCTACTAATATTCACACCCTTGAACATAAAATATTGAAATTGCAAATAGTGAAAGATCTTGAAGTGCCATTAGGAAAAATAGAGGACAGTCCATTTACCAAAAAAAGGATCATGATTATTCCCTATGGACAATTGGAAAATTTTAATGAGATAATAAAAAATACATCAAATTTATATGCAAAAAAGATCACACAAGTGAAAAATCAAATCAGTTTTTTAATAATTTATCCTACGATTATGGAAGAAGAGCTCGTGGAAAAATTTAGCAAGATCGATAAAGAGCCATACGAAATAACCGGTGAGCCATATGCGCCAAAACCATTGATAGAAAAATACGAAGAAGAAATAGAAAATAATAGTCAAGGATTGGAAAATGAAAAAGATATTCTGGGAAAATATTTAAAATATTATAATAGGGTAAAGATCTCAATAGATTATTATAAAAATGAATTGGAGAAGATAACTATCGGAAATAATCTGGAAACTACTGAAAAGACATTCTATATTGAGGGATGGGTACCTAGGGATAAGATGAACAAAGTTGATGAATACCTGAAAAAGACAAATATACTATATGTGAATTTTAGGGAACCTTTGAAAAATGAGAAAGTGCCCATTGAATATAAAAATGCTCCATTTATTAATTTTTATGAATCAATAACAGATATGTACGATAGACCCAATTATAGTGAGCTAGATCCTACACCGCTGATATCGCTTTTTTTTACCTTTTTCTTTGGGTTTTGCCTTACCGATGCCGGATATGGACTCATTATCGTTATTTTTATGTCATTTATTATTTTTAATAAAAAAACAAAGAGAATATTGGGAAATAGTATAAAGATATTCTATGTATTTTTTTTCTCAGGTATTGCCGCAATGTTTATGGGTGCCATTACAGGTGGCTTTTTCGGAATCACACTTCCTCAAGCCGTAGCAAAATATGTTCCAATAAATCTAAGCATTGATAATCTCAATAATAGTGCAATTCCATTTTTGAAATTTGCTATTTATTTAGGTGCGATTCATGTAGCATTCGGTTTTTTACTAAATATGATAAAAGAAATAAAGAGAAAAAATATCTTTATGGGAATAATGCAGAACTTACCCAATCTTATCATTATATATTCTTCTATTAAATTAACCGCTTCTCTCATTGGAGCAGAGGTGAATACTCCTTTATGGCTAACACTTTTCGGGATCTCAATGATATTAAATGTTATCTTTTCTGCTCCGGAATCCAAAGGGATCAAAAGGATCCTGAAGGGTGCATATAATGCCTTCTTCGGCTTTACCGGTTTAATGGGAGATATTTTATCGTATATGCGTTTATTTGCTTTGGGCCTTGCAACAGGTATTTTAATATTTGTTATTAATACGGTTGCCGGGATATTGATCGATCTTTTAGGCATCCCCGGTTATATATTTGCTGTCCTATTACTAATTGTAGGACATATAATAAATATTTTACTGAATTCACTGGGGGCATTTGTTCATTCATTAAGATTACAGTTTGTTGAGTTTTTTCAAAAGTTCTTTGAAGGCGGCGGTAAACCTTATTCGCCTTTAAGAGAAACTTTTAAATTCACCATAATTGAAGAAAGAAAGGAAAAATAGGAGGTATGTCATGGGATTAGCATGGGCATTAGCAGGAATTTTTTTTGCAGTTGCATTATCAGGTATTGGATCAGCGAACGGTATTGGAACAGCAGGTCAAACAGCAGCCGGAGCAATGATGGAAACACCGGAGAATTTCGGTAAGTATTTGATACTTGTTGCTCTTCCCGGAACGCAGGGTATTTATGGTTTTGCCATAGCATTTTTATACCTATTAAGATTAAATCAGTTACACTTTGTCCTAACAGCTAACCAAGGTTGGATCTTCTTCTTTGGTGCATTACCGGTGGCTTTAGGTGGACTTGGTTCTGCGATCTATCAAGGTAGGGTTTGTGCAGCCGGTATTATGTTAACCGGAAAACGACCAAATGAATCAACAAAATCACTTATTATGGCAGCTATCGTTGAGTTCTACGCCATATTGGGTTTTGTTATATCATTCTTTGCCTGGATCTGGCCGCTTGGCTTAGACAATTTAATTAAAAAATAAACAGGACTTGGAGATGGGCTTAGACGAATTATTAAAGAAACTAAAAGATGATTTTCAAAAGTCGAAAGAGGATATCTTGACAAATGCCAAAATTGTGGAAAAAAAGCTCTTGGACGAGGCGAAAAAAGAGATAAACCTTTATAAAAAAAGGGAAAGAGAATTTCTTGAAAAGAAATATGAAGAAGAAAAAAAACGCTCTTTGATGGCTTTGAATTCCCAATTGAAATTGGAAAGGAATAAATTCAAGGGCGAACTTCTCAATACTTTTTTTGAATCCTTTAAAAAGGAGATATTATCTTTAAATATGTCGGATTATGAGAATATTTATAGAGCTTTTATACTGAAAGAGGACTTTGAAAATGAGATGGAGGTTTTTATAGGTAGTAAAGAGAAGAAACTTAACGAGGTATTTGTA
Organism: bacterium; assembly: GCA_021162505.1. GTDB lineage: Bacteria > AUK180 > AUK180 > AUK180 > AUK180 > AUK180. The sequence goes on along the minus strand of JAGGYO010000255.1, from coordinate 6,665 downwards.
AAAAATATCTCAAAGGAAATGAAAAAGAATCTTATCTTTAAAGGTAGATCAAATGATTTTGAACATGGTTTGATCTTTGTCGGGAAAACCTATGAGACCAATCTTTCCTTTGCCGAGATAAGCAAAAAAATAAAAGAAGAACACCTTTTGAAAATTACAAAAGAGATTCTAAATGAACGAGGATAAACAAGTTTTTCCATACCTTAGTTTTGACCATCGGTATAGTTTCGCATCGGGTGTCATTAGAGGACTTGAAACGAAATTAATAGATCAGCAAAAGGTGAATAAATTGATCATTACCAGAGATATTGAACATTTTATGGGCGAACTCTCCGACTCTATTTACCGTCCATATATTGATAAATTTGAGAAGAGCATGGATTTTGAAGATCTTCTTTTTGATGTATATGCGGATCTTATCAATGAATTGGTCCTTATTTCTCCCAATAAAGATATTAAGAATTTCTTTTATCTGTTCTTTGATACATATAATATTAAAATGGCATTGAAACATATTTATTATCATAAGGCATATGATGAAAGGTTATTTTCCTTTGGTTCCATCCCTGAAGAAGCATTGAAGGGCGAGAGTATAGCTTTAGAACTTATTCCAAAGCGTTATCATATTATTTTTGAAAAGTTCAAGAGCATACAAGACAAAAAAGACGGTGAGATCTATATAAATGATCTGGTAGATAATTTCTATTACAATAGTATCTATGAAGATATTAGTAAAAGTGGTTCAAAATATCTTTTAAATCTACACAGACATAATATGGAACTTATTAATGCAAACACTTTACTCAGGAAGAAATTATTCAATTTTAAAAAGATGGAGCTTTTGGAGCATGGTTTTACTTCTGTGGGAGAATTGATAAAACTAAGTGAAAAAAGTTTTGAAGAGATCATAAAATATTTTATGCAAAATGGCTATGAAAATCTTTTTGATATGAGAATAAAGGATCATTATCAATTGCTTACCGCTTTTCTTATAAAGAAATATATATTCATTAAGGACATTTATTCAATGAGTAACTATATAACAATGGGAATTGAGGTTTTGATCGTTTATTTCTTTAAAAAGAGACAGGAAATGAGTATGCTCAGAAAAATATTTCTTGCAAAATTGAGGCATATGGACGCTCAGGGAATTTCGAGGTTATTATGAGTAAGATAGCAATAATTGGGGATAAAGAGACCATTTTCCCATTTAATTTTTTCGGCTTTATAACAAAATATGTTAATGAAGGAAATGCGAGAGCTGAGTTTAGGTCATTGATCAAACAAGAGGAGATCAAAATAATTTTTGTTACCGAGAATATTACACCTTTTATAGAAAAGGACTTTAAAGAGAGTTTGAATAGAGCTTTTCCTATTATAACCGTTATTCCAACGGTAAGTGAAAAAACTGGTGAAAAAAGGGAAGATGTGGTCAAATTGATAGAAAGGATCATTGGACCAAATTTATTAAAAGAGGAATGATATATGAGTAAAAAAGAAGTAAAAGGAAGGATCAAAAAAGTTGCAGGCCCCCTTGTTGTAGCAAGTGAAATGGGTAATGCAAATATGTTTGATGTTGTTAAAGTGGGTCATTTAAAATTGATCGGCGAGATAATTGAGATCCATGGTGATGAGGCTTTTATTCAAGTTTATGAGGAAACCGGCGGTATCGGTCCCGGAGAAGAGGTTATTTCTACACAGGCCCCACTTTCCGTTGAATTGGGTCCCGGACTTATAAGTACTATTTATGACGGCATTCAAAGACCTTTGAAAAAAATCTCGGAGATTTCAGGTAATTATATTTCAAGGGGTATTGATATCCCCGGTTTAGACCGCGATAAAAAATGGGATTTCAAGGCAAGCGTAAAAAAGGGAGATAAAGTAAGTCAAGGCGATACTCTTGGAACAGTTGAGGAAAATGATAATATTACGCTTAAGATCATGGTTCCCCCGGGTATTAAAAATGCGGAAATTATAAGTATTAAATCAGGCAAATTTACGGTAGATCAGGTGATCGGTAGTTTTAAATACGGCGATAAGACAAAGGAATTTACAATGATACAGAAATGGCCTGTAAGAAAGAACAGACCCTATAAGAATAAAAAGCCGCCTATTGCACAACTTGTTTCAGGGCAAAGGGTTATTGACGCTTTTTTCCCGCTTGCAAAGGGTGGTACCGCTTGTGTTCCCGGACCATTCGGCTCCGGCAAAACAGTTATTCAACATCAGCTTGCGAAATGGGCTGATGCAGATATTATCGTTTATGTCGGCTGCGGTGAAAGAGGAAATGAAATGACGGATGTTCTTAATGAACTCCCCGAACTCATTGACCCAAGAACGGGAAAATCGTTAATGGAACGAACAATATTAATTGCAAATACTTCAAATATGCCGGTTGCGGCACGAGAGGCATCTATTTTTACAGGGATCACAATAGCAGAATATTATAGAGATATGGGATATAATATAGCGTTGATGGCTGACTCAACTTCACGATGGGCGGAGGCATTGAGGGAGATCTCTGGCCGACTTGAAGAAATGCCCGGTGAAGAAGGTTACCCTGCATACCTTGCATCAAGAGTAGCAAGTTTTTATGAACGCGCCGGTTATGTTGATTGTTTGGCATCAGAGGAGCGTGAAGGGTCTATATCAGTTATCGGTGCCGTTTCACCTCCCGGAGGAGATCTTTCCGATCCTGTTGTTCAAGCAACATTGAGAGTTGTAAAAGTGTTCTGGTCATTGGAATCCTCATTGGCTTACAGAAGACATTTTCCCGCTATTTCATGGTTGAACTCATATTCATTATACTATGATAATGTTCAGGATGAGGTAGAAGCAAAAGAAGGAAAAGAGTGGACATCCATGCGTCGCGAAGCTTTAAAAATACTGCAGATTGAAGATGAGCTTTTGGAAATAGTGCGATTGGTTGGTCTTGAGTCTCTATCTCAAAGTGATAGGCTCATACTATTTATTTCTAAAATTATCAGAGAAGACTTTCTTCATCAAAATGCCTTTTCTGATATTGATAGTTATACATCTTTTAAAAAGATGTTCAAAATGCTCGATGTAATACTTTATTTTATGAAAAAAGGAACTATGGCAATTGAGAACAAGATAAAAGTTGAAGAAATTGCAAAGGTCCCCGCAGTCGAAAAGGTTGCAAGAATGAAGTTGGTCAGCGAGAAAGAACTTAAAAAAATTGATGATATTAAATCAGAGCTTGATAAAGAGATAGAAAATATTTTAGATAAGGTGGAGGAATAAAATGGTCAAGGAATATAAAACATCAAAGGAAATTTCAGGTCCACTATTATTAGTTGAAAGTGTTTCCAATATTAAATATGAGGAATTGGTGGAGATTGAGCTTCAAAACGGAGAAGTGAGACGCGGTCAAGTCCTTGAGGTTGAAGATGATAGAGCATTAATTCAGATCTTTGAAGGTGCCTCGGGACTGAATTTACCTGAAGCTAAGATCAGATTTCAGGGAAAGGGCATCGAGATCGCTCTTTCTCCCGATATGTTAGGCAGGGTTTTCGACGGACAAGGTCGCCCTATGGATAATGGTGGTGAAATAATTCCGGAAGAAAAAAGAGATATAAACGGTGCTCCAATAAATCCTTTTGTCAGAAATTATCCAAGTGAATTTATTCAAACGGGAATTTCTTCTATTGACGGATTAAATACATTGGTTCGCGGACAAAAATTACCTATTTTTTCAGGATCCGGATTGCCTCATGCCCAACTTGCAGCCCAAATTGCAAGGCAGGCGAAAGTACTTGGAAAACATGAGGACTTTGCCGTTGTATTTGCTGCAATGGGTATCACATACGAAGAAGCGGAATATTTTATTTCCAATTTTAAAAAGACAGGTGCAATTGAAAGAGCCGCTCTTTTTATAAATCTTGCAGATGATCCTGCTATTGAAAGGATCGCTATCCCGAGAATGGCATTAACAACTGCTGAATATCTTGCATTTGAAAAGGGATTACATGTTCTTGTCATTCTAACAGATATGACCAATTACTGTGAAGCTTTGAGAGAGATTTCCGCTGCGCGTAAAGAAGTACCGGGCAGACGAGGTTATCCCGGATATCTTTATACGGATCTTTCAAATATATATGAAAGAGCAGGAAGAATCAAAGGCAAAGAAGGTTCCATTACCCAAATACCAATATTAACAATGCCTGAAGATGATAAAACACATCCCATTCCAGACCTTACCGGCTATATTACGGAAGGTCAGATAATTTTGGCAAGACCGCTTTTGAAAAAGGGTATTTATCCACCTGTTGATGTTCAAGCGTCTCTTTCCAGATTGAAAGACAAGGGTATTGGTGAAGGCAGGACCCGGGAAGACCATGCAAATGTTTTCAATCAATTATTTGCAATGTATGCTCAGGGATTAGAAGCAAAAGAACTTGCCGTCATCCTTGGAGAAGGTGCATTATCTGAAGATGACAGGAAATATTTGGCTTTTGCTGATGATTTTGAGAAATACTATATTAATCAAGGTGATAATGAAGATAGGGATATTTTCTATACGCTGAACCTTGGATGGAAGCTATTAAAAAGATTTGAAAAATCTGAACTTAAAAGGATAAAGGATGAATTTATTGAAAAATATTATGATAGTGAGGATGTCAATAATTTGAAATTAGGTTCAAGTGAGTTCATTCAATCCGTTTAGAGAAAATAGATGAAAGCACAGGTAAATGCAACAAGAATGGCCTTACTCTCTCATAAAAAAAAGATTAAAATAGCAAAGAGAGGGCATAAACTTTTAAAAGATAAACTTGAAGAGCTCATTCGTAAATTTATTTTATTGGTCAAGGAATATAAAGCAAAACGCGGAGATATTGAAAAAGACCTTAAAAAGGCCTATAATCTTATGTTCTTTGCAAAGATAAATATGACGAGGCTTGATTTCAATGAATTTGTTTTTACCTCAAATCTTTCTGTTGAACTAAAGATCGAAAAGGAAAAGATCATGAACATTGAAGTTCCCAAATTAGATGTTGAGTTCATTGGAAATCCATATGCATATTCCCAACCGCAAAGTAATGTTTACTTAGATAAAGGAGTTACAAAATATATGGATGTTACCAAACAGATGATAGAACTTTCTTCCTTGGAGAAATCTATTTTCCTTTTGGCAAATGAGATCGAGACTACGAGAAGAAGAGTAAATGCACTTGAATATATATTGATCCCTCAATTTGAGGAGACCATAAAATTCATTTCAATGAAATTGGATGAGCGAGCAAGATCCGCCCTAACCCAGATCATGAAGATAAAAGACATGCTCACGGAAAAGAGGAAAAACAATGATACTACCTAATGATAGAGAGATAATACCTGTTGCTCCCGTAAAATATATTGATATTGATGCGATAATTACACATTCCCAAGGCGATAGAAGAGCAAAAATATACGGTTATATTTCTGTTATATTTCCTGATGAACAGAGTTTTCTATTTTTTGAAAAAGGCAATCTGTATTCTTCGGGACATATAGTCGGCGATGAATTTCAACCCACAAGTATTGTGCAAGTACTAAAGAAGATCAAAGAGTTCAAAGGCAAGGAGGAAGATGCATCTCTTTCTTTTTTTGAAATAGATGAACCCCTTTTTAATATGATACTTAATAAGTTCTATTCAAAACCCCTTTATAAGAATATCAATTCCAAATATACTGATATTATAAAACTCTTTAATGCGGTATTGGCTCAAAAGAATATGTTCACTGGCTTTTTGGAATTTATTTATAAGAATACATTGAATTTTATTCTAATAGAAAATGGAGAGCTGAGTGATGTTAAATTTTGTGAGGTCCTTGCTCCCTATTTAGAAGAAGCTATAAAAAGTAATGATATAAATATCCTTTTGGAAACATTGGCACATCTTTTCAGTGAGGAAAAGAACGGCGTTTATATAAACATCTTCGGTGAACCGGAGAAAATGGCTCCACAACTGTCTATGGATCAGATAGAACTCATGCAAAAGGTCATTATGAAGACTATTGAGGTCTTGGGTAAAGAGATCTCTACCACCAATATGTTGAAATACTTCCAATCGGGGATTGATAAAGTCTCCAGAAAAATACCAGAATTTAAAAAGGCAGTTATAAAAAAAGATCATGTGGATTTTTCACAACTTGATATTGGTACGGATGAGTTCATTCAAGGTGTATCCGCATTATTAAACGATTTCGTAGATAAACTGAATCTCATATATCCCGGTGTCGCGGTAATGAAAGTATACGAAGCAATAAAGGATTTCAGATATGTTCTTGAGGATATGCACTTTTTTGAAAACTCCTATTTTAAATCCCTGCTTTAGGTGCCAGGTTGGGACTTTGTGACTTTTGAATAATTATCCCAAAATCAAAGAAATAATGTCGGAATTATTATAAAATAAAAAGTAAAAAAAATACCTTATTTCGCTATATGCGAATATGCGAATATTGGAATATACTATTGAAATAATGAAATACATATTTAAAAAGAAATGGATCACAATGTAGTTACAATATTTTGTTTTAATGTGGAATGTTCTAACATTTTCAAGTATAAATTGAAATAAGGTAACGGATGTATTTTGGAATAGATTTGAGAATGTGCTATAATTTCTGTAAAAGTATTTTATTAAAAAATTTGAGTGGGTCAT
>JAGGYO010000084.1 GCA_021162505.1 bacterium | reverse complement strand
ATTGTTAAAATATAATTCATTTTTAACTCCTTATATACTTACCGCACAAATTGCGATTTGTTCCACTTTTTTCTTTTCTCATAATTTATTATACCACTTTTTATTTTTTAAAAAAAATATTTGTCAGTACCAACTTTATTTGGGATAAAGAAATCAGAAAAAATAGATATTTATATGCCCTAGTTTATATTATTTATAACGGTTAAATCATTCTATTTTGGGCAAAAATATTTTATTATCTTGCGTATATATCAACACTTACAGCGCTTAAAAATTTGCATAATTCGCACAAATATGGTATAATATAAGTAAATAAGGAGGCATATAATGAAGAAAAAAGAGCAAAAAAAAATGACTTCGGAGGATTGGTTCGAGAAAGCATTGATGGAGAGTAATAGTATATCAAAGAGGATCGGATATTATACAAAAGCGATTGAGCTTGATCCGGTTTTTTTTGAAGCATATACTAATCGAGGTGCAGATTATGCAGTATTGGACAAAAATAAGTTGGCAGTGACTGACCTTACAAAAGCAATAGAGATTAACCCTGATGAAGGCATATCATATGTGAATAGAGGGCATGTTTACTGCAATATGGACGAACATGAGAAAGCAATCATTGATTATATCACTGCCACTAAAATTAATCCTCAAAATAATTTTGTCTTTGAAAATATCGGTTATTCCTATCTGCAATTAGGAAAATATGAGATGGCAATAAAATACTTTGATCAATGTATTGATGAATGTGATGAAGTTAATAGTGATAACTATTTTTTTAAGGGGAAGGCATACTATGCAATGGACAAAATTGAAAGTGCTATTGAAAATTTTAACTCGGCAATTAAGTTAAATAAAAAATTTAGTAATGCTTATAATTACAGAGCATTATGTTTTTGTAAGGAAGAAAAATTTAAAAAGGCATTGAAAGATCATAATAAAGCGATTGAACTTAACCCTGATGATGGTGATTTATTATTTAATCGAGGAGTAACTCATTGTAACTTAAATGAATTTAAAGAAGGGATCGAGGATTATAAAATGGCAATGAATAAATTAAAAGATAAGGGAACATTGGGACTTCTATTCTGGAACATTGGGAATGCATATATTGACAATGACCAAACGGAAGAAGCAATAAAATATTTTACCAAGATAATTAATGATAAATCATTTCAGCCATTGGTATATTTTAGTAGAGCATGGGCTTATTATGATACAGAAGAATATGAAAAGGGTATTAAAGATTATGAAACCGGATTAATGATAGAAGAAGACATCAATGAATATTCGCGATTAATTGAATTATACATATTTACAGGAAGATATAGAGATGCTTTTTCCATAATAAATAAGACAATTCCCTCAATGGATGAAGAAGATCTGCGGGTACAATATGATTATTATGAATTTATAGTTAGAACTATGCTTAACAAAAACATTAAAGAGGTCAAGGAGGAACTCCTCAATATTTTAGATACCGGAGTTGAGCTATATTTTCCAATGGACCACTTTGAAATGTGGTTGGACGATCTTGATATTTCCCCAAATAAAGTAGATAAAATTATTGAAATAACCCAAAGAATGCAACTAAATATGAAGTAATAGAATTGGTTCTAATCTGAATCTATGGGTAGATTAAAATCCAAAATTTATACCAAAAATAATAATGGGAAAGGAATCATATTGTTTTTCTTTCTCATAGTATCCATTATCATAATATCCTTCATAAATCCAACGGTAATTATAATATTGGTATGTAATAGCTCTTAATCCAATAAAAAATTGTGTACACCCGTAAAACTTATTGGTTGAATGAACACCCAACCGTAGATCTAATAATGGATATAATTTGTGAATGATTTTATTATCATCGGGTAGTATATCATAATCATCATAATACCAGTAATAAGGCTCAATATATCCATCATAATAGGCGGGACCTAATGAAACACTAAAAAATATGGAATAAGGTTTTTTCGCATTAAAAAGCTTTAAACCAACGGATACAGCACCTGCTTCATAAGAATCTCTATCCATAAAATTTCCTTGAATAAAAAGATAACCGGCTTCATATTTATATAATGGTACTTCAAAGGAGAATATATTTGTTACAGGATGATTTTCTCTGGTTGTAATTGAATATCCCAATAAAAAATTTAGTTTTTTAAATTTTTTATAGTACCATGTATAATCGTATTTTAAAGTAATTTTTTTATTTTTAACAAGTTCAAATTTTTCAATATCTGTCCATTGAAAATGGAGCGTATTCTTATCTAATGTTTGAATAACAATCTCAATATCGGGTTTTATGCTTATAAGTTTTCCGACATACTCAGATTTGTTTTTCAAATAGAACTTGTAGACCAACACCACATCGTTTCCATAAAAATCTATGGAGAGCAGCAAAAATAATAAAACTATAAGGATCTTTTTCATAACCTCCTCCTACTTTATATATTTAATCCCAAACCAATTATAAAAAACAACATTTGCTCGGCATGGGGGTAATAAGCATCATCATGCCAATCGAATTTGAGATCATCAACCATAATTAACTTTAATCCCATTCTGAAATTTGCAGCTTTAACTTCATCAGTTAGAAAAGTATTTCCCATAATGATCTCGGCTGTTATTCCCCATCTTTTTAGATATACAGTGGAAGCAGAATAATATCCTCCCAGAGAAAAAGACATGAAGAAATTACTACTTTTTTGTATCTCTATGAATTTATATCCAAGCATAAGATCAATATTGGTAAAATAGGTTTTATCGAGAATAAGGTTTGTTTTAATGAAAAAATAATTACTAAGATCAAGAGACAATGGTTTCTCAATTGTAAAAAATGGCTTAATTCTATTACCCCTGAAATATGTGTTGAAGGATGTAATGAGTTTTGTTTTTAAATAGCGATTTTTAAGTTCTTTAAAGCTCAACGGTCTATACATTCTTTGTTTACCTGAATATTTTGAGATAAACGATATATCTTTCCAATCAATATAAATAATGTTATGTGACAATGTTTGAACTTTTATATGGTTTTCTCTTACCATTTCAATGATCTTACCGTAATAGATATTACCATTTTTCAGATAAACATAGATATTCGATGCATTTAATTGAGCTGAGATCCTTAAATGAAAAAAGAAAATAATAAAGAATAAAAATAATACCCCGAATTTTGCTCTCATTTATCATATTATAACTCTAAAATAAAATATTTCAATATTTTTTGAATATTTTTGTTGAAATAGTATAATAATGCGTAATTTATGGAGATAAATATAAGTGAAGTACAAAACTATGACAAAGAAATTGAGGAATTAGTTTTATTATTGCCGTATTTAACAGGGTGGGAAGAAGATATTGGTATTTCAAAAGAAAAAATGAAAGAATTAAATATGAAGCAAGTTCTTCGTTCTTGGAAAACCTTTCCCTTTGATATTCTTGATCTGTTACAAGAAAAAGGTTATATTTCAGGAACACATAAAGCAAAATCCGTCTATATTCAACCTGAAGGAATTGAAAAAGCAAAAGAACTTTTTAAAAAATACATAGAAGATAATTCGGACTAAATGCTTTTAAAATTTATATTCTATTAATTATCAAGAATTCAATCCTTGCTGTATTTTTTTAACATATTTTCCTTTTCCATTCGCATGAAAATTTCAACACTATATTATACAATATCTTTGCATTATTAAAAATCTATGAGTCAATCCCGTTTTTTCTGTAAAAGTTAAAAGAGTGGGTCAAAACCAATAAATTACACTTCATTCCTTAACATCTCCATTTTCTCAAAAATCGCGTCTTTACACTTTTCTTCATTTTTTCCTT
>JAGGYO010000266.1 GCA_021162505.1 bacterium | reverse complement strand
GCATTATATAAGAAAAAAACTTTGTTGGTTTCAATAAATTCATTGATTGCCGGCATATTAAATATTATTTTAAACTATATTTTTATTCCCAAATACGGTATTTTTGCAGCAGCATTTACTACAATGGTATCTTTTTTCTTTTTAGCAATTCTTCATTATATAAATGCCCGATTTATATTAAAGGAAGAAGTAATTCCAATTAAAATATTTTTACCTGGATTATTATTGGTTTTATTAACACTTCCAGTTTTTTATCTTCTAAATAACATAAATTTACCTTATTTCTTCAGTTTATTTGTTAAAATTAGCTTTTTTTTAATAATTATGTTTATTTTTTTTAAGAGATCCAATAATTTATCTATGGCAGAAAGAAAATAATTGGTATCAATAATAGTGTTAATTTCTTAAATTTCAATAATATTAATTAACATGTGAATAAACTAGTCTATACTTACTTGCAAAACTGTTAATTGAACGGTATAATTTCAAAAATATCTTGAAAATATTACAATTTTGCAAAAGCACAGATATTTTGTATAATTAAGTATGAAGAAAAAGAAAACATTATTAAATGAAGAGCTTGCTTATTTATGCCCGCATTGTGGAAATGTACTGATACCCAAAAAAGTATTAAAGAAAAAATTCAAAGCCAAATATGTTAAATGCCATTATTGTAAGGGTGTTTTCGAAATAAAATATTCAAAATTTTTTACTTGTATAAGCTGGATATTCGGTTTGATGACAGGATTTTCTTTTCTTATTTCTAAGAAAATATCGGAGTATGTGTATAATCACTTTAATTTTAGAATTTTTTTTATCATTATTCTTCTATATTTATTAATTGCTTTCATTGATACCATCATTTTAAAGAACAATATGAATTTTAAACATATTGATAATTATGAATTAAAAAATATTAAGAAATTAAATAAAAGAACCTATATATACAATCCTGGGCTTAGTAAATTTACCAAATAATTATTTAAACCACTTCAAAATACTATTTACGGTTGCATTTATTACAGGGTATGCTATGGGTGATGCTGTTAATAGCGGATGTGTGCCAATTTGTAATGTATCAATTTCCATATCTGTCATATTTTTTTGAATAGCAAGTGAAAGCATATTGATCATTTCACCAATTGAATCTCCGCCTTTTATCTGTGCTCCTAAGAGGACATGGGAATATTTTGCAAAGATCAACTTCATATAAATTTTACTTGCACCGGGAATTTTTCCTGGATGTTTGTCAAATGTCTCGCTTAAACCAATAAAATAGTCAATTCCCAAGGTCTGTGCTTGCTTTTCATTAAGTCCTGTGCTTCCCAAGGCGATGCCACCGACCTTTGTCGAAAATGTTCCCAATGCTCCGGGGAATTGTTTGATCACTTTGATCTCGAAAAGATTTGAGCCGGCTAACCTTCCTTGTGCCATGGCAGATGATGCTAACATTAATTTTGTATAATTCCCTAATAAAAAATCTTTCTTTGCCGTGCAATCACCAACCCCGAAAATATTCTTATCAGATGTTCGCAAATATTCATCAACGAGTATTCCGTATCTTTCGTTATATTCCAATTTCATTTCTTTAGCCAACCCAATATTAGGTCTATATCCGATTGCTATAACTACACCATCAACGGGAATTTTTTCATCATCTTCTAATATTACTTCATTCACAGCTGTTTCGCCTTTTAATTCTTTAACGGATAATTCAAGGATCACTTTGCAATGTAGTTCTTCCAATCTTTCTTTTACCATATTCCCAAATTCTTTATCCATTGAAAGAGGCAATAATGACGGTAATTTTTCGATAATTGTAATATTTTTCCCGGCCTTGATGAGCTCATCAGCCATTTCTATGCCAATAAAACCTCCGCCAATAATAACAATATTTTGCTTATCCAATAATTCCGGTTTAATTTTTTTAAGATAATTTGTGTTCTTTTTTATAAAATACACGCCATTTTTTTCAATACCTGAAATTGGGGGTATAAAAACTGTTGAACCGGTGGCAATGACTAATTTCCCATAGGATAATGTTTTACCGCTTTTTAATTTTAGGGTTTTCGCTTCACCATTACCGGAGATAACATCATCTATTAGAATTTCAATACCGTTTTTCTTCAATCCGCCATCAGGTAAAATATTATCATCTATGTGTTGAAGACTGTGAAAAACATATGGAATTCCACACGGTATCATTGTAATATCATCTTTTCTAATGAGCAAAACTTTTCTGTCAGGATATGTATTCTTAGCAGAAAGTGCAGCTGTAAATCCACCGGGTCCGCCGCCAATAATAATAACATCATAATTGTTCATAAGCACCTCCTATAAAATGCTTTTTTTAAAAGAACAAACCCGAGTCAGTCCAAGAAAGTTTGTTCCTTTTTTCACAATATTCTATCTTTTTTTTTATTCAAAGTCAAGTGTTTTTTGTTACTTTTATAAAAATTGTAGCACAAACACCCTAATAATTAATAAATACGAAACACCGTAAGAAAGAAAAGATTGTTTTATGTTTAATAATTATATATAATACCGTTATATCGCTGAGTGAAAAAGGAGAGTATATGAAAAAGGGAAAAAATTTGATAAACATTATTCTTGGTGTTTTATTGTCTCTTTTTGGTATTTTAATAATGATAAGAGCTACTGCTGCGGCTGGAGCCATACCCTTTGCTATTGGTTTAGGACTCATTATATTGTCTTTTACTAAAAGTAGGGTAGGTATTGTTATTTTCGGTCATATTCTTATTACTGTAGGGGCATATTTGATAACCTACGGCATTTATCTTGTGATAAAATTTAAACCGGAACCAACATTTTTGAATATTATAGGATTACCCATATTTTGGGGAATATTCAGTATATTCGGAGGAGTTTGTTCTATATTTCATGGTATGTGTAATTGTGTGAGAACATTTGGCATAAGTATACAAAATGAAAAGCTCAAAAAATAGCTCCTTACCTTCAAATATCAAACTTTGTCCCAAATGTCAAAATATTATCTTTAGTGCAGAAGAATATTTTTACATGGGAAATAAAAAATATGTTAAATGTTCTCATTGTAATGAGATATTTGAAATAAAACACTTACCCCAAAAATATTCAAAATTATTTCAGTTATTTTATTTATTGATACTTATAGTTTTGGTTATATTAAAACTTACAAGAATAATGACTATCAAGACATTTCTAATCGGTACGGCAATGACAATTGTTGCATACTTTATAGATTTATTTTTCAGTATTTCAAAAAAAGATATTAACAAAATAGAACTTGAGAGTGCAGATATGGGGATATATATGGGTTTAAAGGATCACGACAAAATAACTCTGTATCCTAAAATACCCAACGAGAAAGAGACAAATGGCAAATAATTTTGAGAAACAAAATGAAAAGCTATGGAATGAACTTACTGATATTCATATTAGATCGTATGATATTGCATCATTTAAGACAGGGATGTCCTCTCTCGATGAAATCCAACTGAAAGAGCTTGGTAAGATTAAAGGTAAAAAGATCCTTCATCTTCAATGCCATATTGGGATAGATACGCTTTCTTTGGCAAGAGAAGGTGCTATTGTCACAGGTGTTGACTTTTCAAAAAGATCCATTGAATATGCCAATAAATTGAAAAAGGAACTTGGGATAAAAGCAGAATTTATCCAATCTAATGTATATGACCTGAAGGACTTATTGAATGAGAAATTTGATATTGTGTATTCAACCCAAGGGGTATTGTGCTGGCTGAAAGACCTAAAACAATGGGCTAAAATAATAGAACATTTTTTAAAACCCAAAGGGTTCTTTTATCTTATGGAATCTCACCCTATTTTAAATACCTTTGAAGATGAACCGGATGGGGCTTTGAAAATTGACTATAATTATTTTCATAATGCTCAACCTATCAAATGGGATGCAGGCGGTCCTGATTATTCAGCAGATGATTATATTGTGAAAAATCCTTCTTTTGAATGGCAGTGGTCTTTAAGCGATATAATTAATTCACTTTCAAATGCAGGATTTAAAATTGAATTTTTTAATGAGTATAACAAGCTGTTCTATAAGGCATTACCGCAAATGAAAAGGAACAAAGACAGCTGGTGGTATTTACCCAATTATGAGCAAAAAATTCCATTAATGTTCACGCTGAAAGCAATAAAAGAATAAAGGTATCTTTCAGTTATACCTGAAACATATCGGAAATTAAAATATATTTCATTTATACTTGAAATATATGAAAATATTAGAGAAGTTTTAAGCTTAATTTAAATTGGTAAACCTTTGAATAATTTTATCATATATTGTATAATTAACCATTAAAGGAGAAGCTATGAGAATAGAAAATGTAAACATTAAAAAAGCAAGGCATGATATTTTAACAATGACCACTATTTCGGCATCCGGTCACCCGGGCGGGGCATTATCATCTTTGGAAATTCTTTTCGCAACATATATTAGTGCCGGCTGGTATAAGGAAAAAATTGGTGAAAATATTGTGGTATCAAATGGACATGTTTCAGCTGGTGTTTATACGGTATTGGGTCATCTTGGTGTAATCCCTTTGAATCAAGCCCTTGCATTTTTTAGATATCCAAAATCCCCCTTTGAAGGACATATTGAAAACCATATCCCCGGTATTGCATGGTCAACAGGTAATCTTGGGCAAGGACTTTCTGCAGCGTGCGGTTTTGCACTCAATGAAAAGTTGAAAAATTCAGGAAAATTCGCATACTGTGTAATGGGTGATGCGGAACAGGCAAAGGGACAAACCGCAGAGGCGAGAAAATGGGCAAAGCATCATAAACTTAATAATTTAATTGGCATTATCGATAGAAATCATATTCAAATAAGCGGTAGAACAGAAAAGGTAATGAATGTCAATATAGAAAAGGACTATGAAGCGGATGGCTGGAAACTTATTAAGGTCAAAGGGAATGATCTTAATGATATTTATAATACAATTCAAAAATTAAAAACAGAAAAGGAAGGACCCTATATAATTATAGCAGGAACCACAATGGGTAACGGTGTTTCATTAATGGAGGACAAACCCGATTATCACGGAAAAACATTGACACCGGAAGAATATGAGAAAATCTCAAAGGAATTGGGCTTTACTTCCGAATATATTAAATTCAAAGAAATGAGAGATACCGGTAATTTTAAAAAGATTGACCATATAAATAAAAGAAATGTTGATTTTATTCCTCCCGAAAAAGAACTCAAAAAAGAGAGATCAGACCTAAGGGGAATGTGGGGAAATTATCTTGCAAATGCGGCTGAAAAAAATGAAAATATCATTGTTTTTGATTGTGATCTCAGTAGCTCTGTAAAGACAAAAGATTTTTGGAAAAACAATCCCACCCATTTTTTTGAATCCGGAGTAATGGAACATAATATTGCTACATTATCAGGTGCCTTATCAAGAGGTGATTTCAATGTGTTCTGGGCGGATTTTGGCATGTTCAATCTCAGTGAAGTGTATAATCAAATGCGTTTAAATGATATAAATAATGCTAATTTGAATATTATCGCCACTCATATTGGCATCGATGTTGGAGAAGACGGTAAGACACATCAGGAGATCGACTATATTGGACTTTTAAAGAATTTATTTGGATTTAAATTATTTTTACCTGCTGATTATAATCATTTGCAGCATATTTTTGATCATGTTTTTGCAAATAGCGGCAATAAATATATTGGTATGGGAAGATCAAAACTTGACCCCATAAAAAAAGAAGACGGTACGCCTTTTTATAATGAAAACTATAAATACGAATACGGTAAGGTAGATGAAATAAGAAAGGGGAATGAGGTTTGGATCATTTCTACGGGACAAGTTGCAGGCAATGGTCAAAAAGCATGTGAGATATTAGAAAAAAAAGGGATATCAGCCGCCTTATTTCATATTGCCACGCCGCTTTTTTTTGATGATAATTTTTTCAATGATAAGGTATTTCCCAAAAAGATCATTACCATTGAAGATCATAATGTAAATTCGGGTTTAGGTGTAATAATCGCGGAAAAATTCGGGGACAGAACAAATGAGATCATAAAAATAGGAATAGACAAATACTTTTATTCCGGAAATGCAAAAATATTATATGATCTTGCTGGTCTAAGTCCTGAAAAGATCGCGAATAGGGTATTTAATTGATTCTACTTTCCTAATTGCTCCAATTTTTTTCCTGATAATTTTGTTAGTCCCTTATTCTCATTTATCTCTATTAACCTATTATTGAACCGGAAAATCACATTATTGCCCAGTGCAATATATTTTTGGATCTTTGGATATTTTTCAATTAAATTAAAGTAGGCATCTGAAAATGTTTGTATGGTCATAAACGCCGCTTCCTTTTTCTTCATATCTAATGAATTCCATACACCGTTATTATTAACAAAACTTTGTTGCTTGGCGTTCCTTAAATTATTTACAACTACCTTTTCTCCCGTTCTATTATAATATGAATTTGCTCGAACGCTCTTTGCTTTTTTCAAACCGCCTATCTTTTTACTTTGTTTAACAGCATATTTCCCTTCTTGTTCTGCCATTGCAGGTGTAGCAAGGGAGTGGAATTTCTTTTTATAATCATTGGTGGTCTCGCCTATTGCATCTGCTCTTGCAATGAACGAGGTATATTCTGTGAGAATACCATATTTTTTTGATAAACGGATTATCTCATCTATTAATTCCTGATTTCTGTTCAATCTTACCTGTTCTGTCAGATACCCAATTTTCCTCGAAGCCCAAATATACGAGATCATTTCATTGCTTTGATAATTTGCCGAAAAATCAACACTTTGCTTAAAAGTGACCTTTTTATTATTCAAGGACCCGTTTAATTGCATAATGGCTTTTCCACCATTTTTATAACGACCAAATACAACTAATTGGCTCCCTGCAAACAGATCAGGAAGATCTTTAGGGAATATATCATACACATCAATTCCGTTTATCTTAAATGCAATATTCACAAGGAATGGGTTCTGTATCTTGGAATAGAAATTTGAGACCTTGATCTCTATATCTTCTTGGGGTTCAACATATTGTGAAAATCCTTGATTATTATTGGCAAGTTTATCTAAAAAGTGTGTATTTACATCGTATCCAACACCCCAAACGAATATTTTCGTACTTGAATTGTTTTTATTTTTTACCATTTTCAAAATTGTTTGAGTATTGCGAACCCCTACGGTGGGCAATCCGTCCGTTAAGAAAATAATATAATTCTGTGATTTACCCTTCATATAGGATAGACCCGTTTCCAGTGATGAGTAAATATCGGTTCCTCCGTTAGCATCAAATTCCTTGATAAAATCGATCGCCCTGCTTATATTTTTTTGTGAAGTTCTTACAATAGTTTTTGAGAATTTCTCTTGATGATCACTAAATGCAATAATATTAAAATTATCATTTTTATTTAGATGTTCCATACAAAATTTCAATCCGGCTTTAGCTTGGACAATTTTCTTCCCACTCATTGATCCGGAGCGATCGAAAATAAATATAATATTCTTTGAAGCTATTTCCTTTTTATCTATCTTGATCTTTGGAGCAAATAATGCTGCAAAATACCCGTCTTCCCCATTTTTTTTATAAGTTATCAAATTGATACCCACATCATCCGGTGAAACAGAATAATAAAGGGTAAAATCCTTATCCGGCTGCATATTATTCTGCTCAAATGTAACTACTGCCAAATGTTCTGTACGCTCACTAATAGAAATATCATGTGTGGGTGAATAGATATTCTTTATGGCTTCTTTTGATCTGATCTCGCATTTTATCGAGACCTGCCCAATCCTTTGTCTTGAAAGATTTTCTATCTTAAGAGGATAATTGTATTTCAAAAGTCCGTTCTCATTGTTGATCATTTCTGAATATTCAACAACGATCTTTTTATTTTGCAATGCCGGTACAGGATATATTTTGATCATATAGGTTGAAGAATTATACCATTCCAATAAACCGGGATCTTTCATTTTTCTAACAATGGATTGATATATCCTTTTAGCTTCGCTTGCTTTTAATAATTCACCCTTCAACTTTTTTCCATTCTCGTATATAAAGAAATTTCTTATTACCGCTCCCTTGGGGACAGGGAAAAAATAAACTCCTTCAAATATCTTTCGATTGGGATTGTGGAACTCTTCTTCTACTCTTGTAGTTACCAATTGATCCTCAATCCTTACATTGACTCGGTGATAGTTCAATGTTAAATGTCGCAGGGGAAATCTTTTGATCTTCGGGTCGGGTAAGATATAACCGTCACCAAAAGTGTACAAAAATGTGCCAAGCACCAAAAGCAATAAAATCCCTAATTTCTTGTTCATTGAGCCCTCCCATTGAATAAATGATCTTTTATATTTTTATTCATGGTTATAAGGTGGCAAGTTCTGTGCCAGAATACTGTCAAAGGTCGAAAGTTGAAAGGTCGAAAGTGACAAAGTCATCCAGAGCAATTGGAAATTGCGTAGGGATCTCATAGATCATTCGAAAGTCAAAAATCCTTCAAACCCCAAACCCTAAATTCCAAACTTCAAATAATCGGATCTCCGTGTTAAGCACGAGGATTACAAGAATAATATGTCATTCATGACCTGATTAGGAATCCAGTATTTCCAGCACATGCCTGAGGTGCTGTGGTTTATCCAGCACTTTGAAAAGGTGCTGTGGTCCTTTGTCAATATGATTTCCGTCATATTGAACCGAACATAGTGAAGCCCTGAAAAGGTTGGGAAACATCCATTTTTTTTCTTCTAATTTTGGATTTTTTTAATGAATTCATATGTATGAATTACAAATTGTTTTCATATACCATTTGAAAAAAAGTGGGAAATTTGGTAAAATAAGTGAATTTAATTAGGAGGATTTATTATGTCAGGACATAGTAAATGGAGCAGTATTAAGAGGAAAAAAGCTGCTAATGACGCGAAAAAAGGTAAAGTTTTCACAAAGATAACAAAAGAACTTACTATGACCGCAAAAAATGGCGGTGATCCGGATTCTAATCCATCCTTGCGAGCTGCTTTGGAAAAAGCAAAGGCTGTCAATATGCCAAAGGACAATATTGAAAAAGCAATAAAAAAAGGCACCGGCGAATTACCGGGTGTAATTTTTGAAGAAATTTCATACGAGGGTTATGCCCCCCACGGGATCGCCTTATTGATCCAAACCATTACGGATAATAAAAACAGAACTACCGCGGCAATCAGGCATTTATTAACAAAGTATGGTGGTAATTTAGGGGAGACGGGATGCGTATCATGGAATTTTGAAAAGAAAGGTCAACTTTTCATAAAAAAGGAAATTACTGATGAAGATTCTTTAATGGAAATAGCGATGGAAGCCGGCGCTGATGATCTTAAAACGGAAGATGACGGTTATTATATATATTGTGATTATAAGGATCTTTTCATTGTAAATGATGCTATAAAGAAAGCCGGTGTTGAGGTGGACAGTGCAGAGATCACCCATATACCCCAAAATACAGTAAAACTAACACCGGAACAAACAAAAAAAGTATTAAAATTTTTAGATGTTCTTGATGACGAAGAAGATGTTCAAAATGTCTATTCAAATCTTGACATCCCTGATGATATTAATTTAGAGGAGGATTAGATGAATAATTTTTCACCAGATAAAAAGATAACGATCGGCTTTTTCGGACATAATTCAACCGGAAAAACATCACTTGGTGAGGCAATATTTTATAATGCAGGATTAAAGAACAGAATCGGTAATACTACCGAAGGAAATACAACCCTTGATTTTACCGCTGAAGAAAAAACAAAAAAGCAATCGATCAATCTTGCAATGGGATATGGTATTTTTAATGACATTTTGATCAATGTTTTGGATAGCCCCGGATTCTTAGATTTCTTGGGAGAAATTATTTCAGGCATTTATACTTGCGATATCGCTGCATTATTTGTAAACCCTGGATCGCCCATAGAAGTAGGTTTTGAGAAAAGTTTGGAATTAATCGAAGAGTACAAGAAACCGTCATTTATGATATTGAACGGGTTAGATAAAGAAAATTCGGATTTCAAAAAAGCCTTTACGGATATAAAATCCTATTCCAATCTCGCTATCGTTCCGGTAACCATTCCGGTGGGGGAAAAAGGTGATTTCAAAGGCGTTATCAATTTATTGGATAATAAGATGTACACTGCAAGTGATGGAAAGTTGAATGCCGAAGAGATACCGGCAGCTCTAAAAGATTATGCCGAAACATATAGAGAAAGTATGATCGAAGCTATTGCAGAGGCATCTGACGAGCTCACGGATAAATATTTAGAGACCATGGAATTATCAGAAGAAGATATTGTAAAGGGCTTGAAGATCGGTCTTGTAAATAACAAATTCAGACCGCTTTTTGTAACATCGGCAATAAAAAATATCGGTGTTGATGTTTTAACTGAAATTGTTTCTAAATATTTCCCTAAATATAGTGATTTCCCAGAAATTGAAGGCGAATTAAAAGGTGAAAAAGTAAAAATCAAAAGAACAAAGGACGAAACACTTACAGGAATTGTTTTTAAAACAATGTCGGATCCTCATTTAGGAGATGTTATTTCCATTAAGATCATATCGGGAAATATAATAGGTGGCAATGAATTTTATAATATTACAAAAGATTCCTCTGAAAAAGCCGGACAAATTTTTCAATTGCTGGGAGAAAAAAAGGAAGAACTTTCAGAAACCAGTGCCGGCGATATTGTAGCCTTTGTTAAATTAAAAAATACCCAGACAAAGGATTTGATCGCTAAAAAGGGAAATCTTATTGAAGTTCCAAAAATAGAATATCCCGAACCTATTTATTCAATTGCAATAATACCTAAATCAAAAGAAGATCAGGAGAAGGTGGGAACTGCACTTAAGAAGCTGAATCATGAAGATCCCTCTTTTAAATTTTTTATGGATAAAGAGTTTGGTGATTTCATTCTTTCGGGTATGGGAGACATTCATATTAGCATTATTTTAGAGAAATTAAAAAGAAAATTTAAAGTAGAATTAGATACTGAAAAACCCAAAGTTCCATATAGAGAAACTATTACAAAATCTGCCGAAGCAAGAGGAAGATATAAAAAACAAACTGGTGGCAAAGGACAGTTTGGTGATACATGGATAAAGGTTGAACCTTCGGATAAAGAATTTGAATTCATTGATGCTATTGTTGGCGGAGTTATTCCTAAGAATTTTATTCCATCCGTAGAGAAAGGTATTCGTGGTGCATTATCCTCCGGAATCCTTGCAGGTTATCCCGTAGTTAATGTTAAAGCAAAACTATATGATGGTTCTTATCATCCCGTGGATTCGTCTGATATGGCTTTTCAGATCGCCGGATCATTAGGTTTTAAATCCGCTTGCGGTGAAGCAGGAATGAAGCTTCTTGAGCCTATATATGAATTTTTTATAACAGTTCCTGATGATTATTTGGGAGATATTATGGGCGACCTTTCCGGTAGAAGAGGAAGAATCGTCGGAACGGATCAGAAAAAGGCCGGAAAGACACTCGTTACTGCAAGGGTGCCACTTGCTGAAATGTTTACCTATATCAATACATTAAAAAGTATGACCAGTGGTAGAGGATTCTATACAATGAAGTTTTCCAACTATGAAACAATTCCTCAAAATATTGCACAGAAGATCATTGAGGAAAAGAAAAAGCGAGACGAACAAAATTAAATGATCGTCCTTGGAATTGATCCGGGTGTTGCCATATTGGGCTATGCTTTTTTAGAAAAAAAGAGTAGCAAAGTTATTCCACTTGAATACGGTGTTCTTACTACGGAGAAAGATGAAAAGGAAGAAGTCAGATTACATTTAATATATAATGAATTGACTGCATTGATGAAAAAATTTATGCCGGATGAAATGTCCGTAGAAAGTCTTTATTTTACCAATAATCAAAAGACCGCATTTCAAGTTGGTCAAGCTCGCGGCGTTGTGCTGCTTTTAGCTGCAATGAGCAATATTCCCATATTTTCTTATAACCCGAATCAAATAAAGATCGCTGTAACAGGTTATGGACGAGCAGGCAAGAAACAGGTGCAGGAAATGGTGAAAAGGATCCTGGGGCTGGAGAAGATACCCAAACCCGATGATGCCGCAGATGCCGTAGCTGCCGCTTTATGCCATATCTATTCACGAAAAATAAAGGTATTAAAATGATCGTTCAGGTCATAGGCACGGTAATAAAGAAAACATTAAAAAGCGTATATTTAGATACCGGTTCAGGTATTGTTCTTGAAGTATTTTCCACTGATCTGGTATTGAGGAATTTAAGATCTGACGAAAAAGTTACACTGTATACATATTTTAAAGTAAAAGATGACGGAATGGAACTTTACGGTTTCCTCAATGAAAAAGAGAGAGAGGCATTCAAGATCTTAATATCCATATCTTCCATAGGTCCAAGGACCGCTATTGCTATATTGAATATTTTTACCTATGATAAATTACTTACTATTGTGGAAAATGAAGATATAAACTCATTGATCAAGGTTCCGGGTATCGGCAAAAAATCCGCCAGCAGGATTATACTTGAATTAGCCGGCAAACTTGTTATAAAAAAGACAGAAAATATTATTTTTGGAAAGAATTTTTCAGATGCAAAAGAAGGACTTCTATCAATGGGATTCAATAATGCTTATTTGGAGGAACAATTATTTAAATTGGAAAAAGAAGATCCGTCAATGAGTGTTGAAGTTATAATAAAAAGGGTGTTGAAAGGTGGTAAGTGAAGATATAAACAAACCTCAAAGATTTTTAGGTGAAGAGGAGATCGAAAAGACACTGCGACCTCTCTCTTTTCAAGGGTTTATTGGTCAAAAGGATCTTATTGACCATCTAATGGTTTCTATTCAAGCCACAAAAAAACGGAAAGAAGCATTAGATCATGTTCTTTTTTATGGACCTCCGGGATTGGGTAAAACAACCTTAGCGCATATTATTGCCAGCGAGTTGGGTGTCAATGTTCATACTACAACAGGTCCCGCCTTAGAAAGAAAAAAAGATATTGCTTCCATATTATCAAATCTTGAAGATCACGACATACTGTTTATTGATGAGATCCACCGTTTGAACAGATCGGTTGAAGAAACCCTCTATCCTGCCATGGAAGATTTCGCTCTTGATATAATTATCGGGCAGGGTCCATCGGCAAAGACCATTCGCTTGGACATTCCTAAATTTACAATGATCGGAGCAACGACAAGAGCCGGGATGATGACATCCCCCTTAAGAGCCAGATTCGGAATAATACATAGGTTGAATTTCTATAATGAAAACGATCTGGCAGAGATCATTTTAAGAGATTCAGGAGTCCTTTCAATAAAAATTGATAAAGATGCTTCTTATGAAATTTCAAAAAGGTCAAGGGGAACACCACGAATTGCCATTAGAATGTTAAAAAGAGTTAGAGATTATGCCCAGATAAAGGGAGATGGTAATATTGACCTCAAAATAACAAAGTATGCTCTGGATAAATTAAAGATAGATGAAATGGGCCTTGACGAGGTGGATAAAGAAATACTGAAAATTATAATTGAAAAATATAATGGCGGACCGGTAGGAATTGAAACAATTTCTATTGCTATTCAAGAAGCAAAGGAAACCATTGAAGATGTGCATGAGCCCTATTTGATACAGATTGGATTTATTAAAAGAACGCAAAGAGGCAGGGTCATTACTAATACTGCATTAAAATATTTAAAATATAAGGGCTATGATGAGAAAGGTTTGTTTTGAAAAGCTATGCTAAGATAGCGCCCTATTATGACCGTTTTGTTAATAAAAATTTTTATAAGATACTAAATAAGTATCTTGCAGATAAGATATTAACCTCAGGCGAGAAAAAACTCCTTGATCTTGGTACCGGAACGGGTTTTTTCCCAAATTATTTCGCATCCAAAGGTATGTTCTCAGTCGGTATAGACCAAAGCAAAGAGATGCTTAAATATGCCAATGGATATGCCAAGGAAATGAAATTAAAGAATGTACAGTTTATAAATAAAGATTTTATGAATATTGATTATGGCGAAGAATTTGATTATGTTACGATGTTCTTTGATGTTATTAATCATATTATTGAACCTCAAAATATATCAGTTCTTTTTAAAAAGATCAATAGCGCTCTATTGCCAAGAGGTGAATTTCTCCTTGATATCCTTTCTCTTTGGGGGATGAAAAGAATGTGGGGAAATGATCGTTTTATTGAATATCATGACGATTTTAATATTTTTTGGACCTCCTCTTGGGATGGGAGAAAACAATTATTGAATATATCATTAAAGATAAAATCGGATAAAGGTATTGTTTCAGAAAAATTCGTTGAAAGGGGATATTCAACAAAATTTTTAGTGGAGAAATTGGAGCAAAACGGTTTCACAGTAAAAAATGTTATGCCTCTTTTCTTTTTTAAAAGTAAACCCTCCCGCTATCTTATCTGGGCACAGAAAAAGTAAACAGTATTTAGTATTCAGTTTTCAGGACTAAGTAAAAAAAAATATAATGACTACAGAGGTATCAACTAATTCCGTCATTATCGTGCTTGACCCGATAATCCACAGTATTTCCCTATTTCAATTTTGCAACTTTAAACTACACCGTCCCTGATTTTT
>JAGGYO010000245.1 GCA_021162505.1 bacterium | reverse complement strand
CATTAAGGTTTTGCACTAACTCAAGAATTTCCTTGCTTCACGCCTGAGATGGCGGTATCCTTTTCTCTGGCATGATGGTACCTCCTTTGGATTTGTCTCCAGGTTAGGGGACAGGGTTATTAATTAATTATAACCTCAGGATACCTCATGCCGCTTTATTTTTACAGAAATTTTAGCACATTACCGTCTCTGGTTACGGTGATGTAGGTTCCGTCATCCTGTCTTTCCTTACGGGTTATTTTCTGAATGTATTTGGAGTAGTTTTTGTTTTGCATTGGATACCTCCTTGTTAGTTTTGTTCTGCTCGTTAATAAAACTTGCCAACATCTTGGCTAAGATACGAATAAGGGTTTCGTAGTCTCTTTTGCTTATAGGCTTAACTTCAATGTCTACCTGCATTTTCTGCTTGCTGGTTTGAAGTTTATTATTTTCAGTAGACCCTCTATAGCCGGATGTAGATGAATCTCTTTCTTATTGCTTTCTAAGTCAGGCATGATCCCTGAACCAAAAGTATCTTCTAACCTCCCCATTGTTTTGTAATAGATATCCTCAATAGAGTTGGCTATCTCCCAGATGACTTTCTCTCTAACCTTATGGGTTAGAAATATTCCCCCCAGGCACAGGGTTATATCCTTAAAGGTATCGTTGACTAATTCATAAATTTGATGGTCTTTTACTTTACTCATTGTTACCAACCTCCTTTTAAAAGTGCTTTCACTTGTATATGTCAAGAAGAGGCGGGATTGTGACAGAAAAATTTGAATTGAAGGGCAAAAGGAGAAGAGGTATAATTTAAAAAATATAAAAGTTCGAATATACCTAAATTAAGCGACATATCCCGCAGCCGTATTAAATAGAGGTGTAAGCATGGGTAAAAAAATAGAATCTGATAGAATAATTTTAAGTAAGCTTTTTGAAGATTTTTGGTTTCTAATCCCGGAATATCAACGCCCGTATGTATGGACACCAGATAATGTCAATGACTTATTAGAGGATCTATGGTTTGCTTATGAAAATAGTTCCGAAGATGAGTATTTTGTCGGTTCTTTAGTTTTGAAAAAAGTTACTCAAAGCTCATTTGATGAATACGAAGTGTTAGATGGTCAACAAAGATTGACTACTTTTGCAATATTATTTACAATTTTGAAAAAAATAACAGAAGACAATCTCTTAAAGGAGGCATTAAATAAGAAGTTATTTCAACAAAAGAATCCTTATGACAATATTCCAGAAAGATCAAGAATAGTGTATGGAATAAGAGGAGACTCAGATAAATTTCTAAAGGAGTTTATTCAAAGCGGTAATAGAAGGAGGAATGGAAAAGATGTATCTGTAAAAAATATGGTTAACGCAATAGAGACCATAGAAAAATTTTTCGAAAATAAAAACAATATTGAAAATTTTGCAAAATTTTTATTGAATAAAGTAGTATTCATATATGTTGCTACTGAAGATCGAGAAGATGCTTTTAGATTATTCACAATTCTCAATAATAGAGGTATTCCACTAACAAATGCTGATATTTTAAAAGCTATAAATATTGGGGAAATCGAAAAATCTGAAAACAAAAACCTTGCAGAGGAATATGCCAAAAAATGGGAGGATATACAAAATGAATTGGGAGAGGACTTTGACCGATTCTTAGGATTTATCAGAACAATACTGGTTAAAGAGAAAGCTAGAAAAAGCTTATTAGAAGAATTTGAAGAAAAAATCTATAAAGCAGGAAAATTAAGTAAAGGAAAAACAACCATTGACTTACTTAATGAGTATTATGGAATATATACAAAAATAATTGATTTCTCGCCAGGTGACACACCTCTTACTCAAAAGTTCTCTCAGGAAAATAATGAATACAAGAACTTAATAACTATCATGAAAACGGCCTTACCATCTACAGACTGGATCCCACCATTACTTCGTTTTTATAAAAAATTTGGTGATAAATTTTTGTTGGATTTTATAAAGAAATTAGAATTCAAGTTTAGTAGTGATTGGATTCTATATTTTACTCCCACGCAAAGAATTGAAAATATGAATAAAATTCTCAAGAAAATAGACGAAACGGATTCTCCAGAAGAATTATTAAATGGCACAAGCATTTTTGAAGTAAATATAAATGACCTTAGAAATGCTTTATTGGGAGATATTTACGGAAAAAGATTCGCCAAATATGTTCTATTAAAGTATGAACATTTAATTCAAGATAATTCTCAATTTATTAGTAATTATTCTTTGATTAGTGTAGAACATGTCTTACCCCAAAATCCACCAAAAATAGTAAGTGGCGAGAGTGGTTTACAGATGAGATAGAACAGTATAACCACAAAATAGGAAATTTAGTCTTACTAAACCGCAGAAAGAACTCATCTCTTTCTAACTTAGATTTTGACAAGAAGAAAGAAAGATACTTTAAAGGGAGTATATCAGCATTCCCAAGTATAAACAGTGTGATGCAGAAACAGGAATGGAAAAAGGAAAATATAGAAGGAAGAACCAGTGATATGATCGAGAAACTAACATCTGTGTAAGGAGGATAAAGAAATGAGATAGCTACGGGATACGTTTCGCCACTATCGTGGCTCGCCCCTAACGAATCATCTAAATGCCGCATATGGCTCCCTTACGCTTACTAAATTCTCGACTTCGATTGCACTTAGTATACATTGAAACTATTATAACCATCTCCTTATTTTTCTTACCCCCCTACTCTTCTTCTGCCTCACGCTTTCATAGCTCAAATTAACTTTTTTCGCTATCTCTATAAGCGAATGTTTGTATACCAGCGAAGCCAACAGAATATATCTATCCGTCTCTGTGATGACCCCGGATTTAACAAGATTCTTAAGGAATACCTCTATCTCCTCTGGGCCTGGCTTAGATGATGAAAAGGAAAGAAATTCTGGATTTAAGGTAAGTTCTGCCTCAGCAGTAAGAGTTTTAAAT
>JAGGYO010000139.1 GCA_021162505.1 bacterium | reverse complement strand
TAATATTATCAGATAGAAGTGATTCCATTAAAATTATCTTATTTTCCGTATTTAATGAATCATAATTTTCTATTCCATACATATCCCTCAATTCATTTTTGGATAATGGCGGATCTTTTATAAATTTCGCGGCACACTTTTTGAAATCTTTTTTATATTGTTCAGAATTTATATAATCTTCATATTTTTTCTTCATTATTTCTGTTTTATATTTTATGATACCATCTACAACCAATGCATTTACTTTCTTTTTATCATATTCATCTTTATCATCAAAAAAATCAGGCTTTATTTCGTATTCATCATAAAAACGTTTGTCTGTCATTTCATTTGTCTTTAAATATTTTTTTAAAAATTTTATTTCGTCTTTATTCTTCCAATCAATATGTTTCTTTATTTTATCATCAATTAATTTTGAACTTAGTTTTATCTTTTTTATTTTATGTTTTTTAGCCACTTCTTTTTTTTCAATAGGTTGTGTTATATTTTCTTTCTTCTCTATCTTTTTAACCTGTTTTTTTTGAATATTTTCAACTTTATTTTTGCAACCTTGAAAACCTAAACCTAAAACAAAAATCAACAATACAACCAAAATCCCTTTAAAAATACTCTTTTTCATATGTCAAACTCCCTTGCCCCGTTAAAAGTTTTAGTTCTAATCGGGGCTATCCTTAATTTATTTTACAATTTTATCTCTATTAATTCAAATATTTTTTTAGTTTGCACTTAAATACTTTTAAAAGTTTCGAAGTTGCTCAATAAATTTAAAACAATTTTGAACGGTTATTATATTTCCTTCCTTAGAACAATAATCTCGGGAGGATTGAAAAGCCGAAGGGGTAAAAGAGTGGTTCCAAGACCGGATGTGTGAATAAGCATTGTTTTACCCTTTTTTGTGATCCCGAGTTTTGGGACTTTTCCCCTTTTTATATTATTAAAAATTGACCCAATAAATGGTATTCTTACCTGCCCTCCATGCGTATGCCCGAAAAAGATATAATCAGGTTCATATTTTAATATTTCTATATTTGCCTCTGGTGAATGGGTAAGAACAAATTTAATTGCATTATACGGGATGTTTTCGAAGGATGTTTTTACATCTTCCTTGAATTTATGAGGATCATCAATACCAATAAGATAAAAATTGTCTGCCAATTTTACATTTTCATTTCTCATTAATTGTATATTATGTTTTTCTAAAATGGTTTCAATTTTTTCAATCCTTTTAGGATCATCCTTTTTACCATGATCATTGTTACCAAGAACAAAAAAAGAACGATGACCCTTAAAAACATTGAGAAGTTCGAAATCTTCTACATTTTCAAATGTATCACCCCCATTCAAGATAATATCAATGTCCAAACCAACTATCTTCTCTGCGAGTTTTGCCAAAAATCTTGTATGTTTCCTATAATGAATACCTGAAATCAGCATCATATCAAATGGAATACCTTTTAAATAATATTCTTTTATTATCAATCTGTTTTTTTCATAAAAATAAGCATAGAGAAAAGTTATAATAATTAGAGATATGAGGATTGATATTATTACGAACAATTATTTTTTCCTTATGATAAAATCGTCCTTTTTATCTTCAATTATATAACCCAATGCCGTAAGTTTATTCCTTATGTCGTCCGCTCTTTCAAAATCCCTATCCTGCCTTGCATTCCATCTTTCTTCCGCTAATGATCTAATTTCTTGTGGTATAATTTCACTCTTTTCCAAATTAAAGACCAGAAGAATTTCATTGAATTCTTTAAAAGCATCTAATATTTTTGATTTACTCGACCTTGTCAAATTATCCAGCTCAGTTTTATTTGCCAAATTAACAATATCATGCATTCTTGCAAGCGATTTGACGATATCTATATTGTTAAAAAGATGTGTAAAGAACTCCTCTTTAAGGTGAGCGATACTCTCGCTTATATCCTTTTTTCCGTCTCCCGAGCTATAGAGGCGTTGAATGAACTCGTTTATGTTCTTAATAGTGTTCTCGGATGCCTTTAAACCTTTTATTGTGAAATTTAATTGTGTCTTATAATGTGCAGAGAGAAACAATAACCTTACTGCATTGAGGGGAAAGCCCTTTTCCTGCAAGTCCTTCAAGGTATAAAAGTTACCCAATGACTTAGACATTTTCTTTCCATCTACAAGAAGATGTTCCGAATGTACCCAATAATTTACGGTCTTATGCCCGCAGAACATCTCCGATTGAGCAATTTCATTTTCATGATGAGGGAAGATAAGATCTACTCCTCCTGTATGTATATCGAATTGTTCCCCAAGATATCTATAACTCATGGCAGAACATTCTATATGCCAACCGGGTCGGCCAACACCAAAATCCGTTTCAAAGAACGGTTCATTTTCCTTTTTACCTTTCCAAAGCACAAAATCCCCTGAATTATCCTTTTCATAAGAGTCAATATCGACACTTGCTCCGGGTCTCAGTTCTCTTCTATCAAGCTTTGAAAGTTTACCGTATTCTGCATATTTTCCAATATTATAATAGACCGAACCTGCTTTTTTATAAGCGATGCCGGATTTTAATAATTTGGAAATAATTTCTACCATTGTGGGGATCTCTTCCGTTGCATGAGGCGTTTTTTCCGGCATTAATATTTTTAATTTCTTTATATCATCAAAGAAATATTTTTCATAGGTCTTTGCGAGTTCCTTATAATCGATCTTCCTCTCATTTGCCCTCTGAATAATTTTATCATCAATATCCGTAATGTTCATAACCTGAAAGACCTTATATCCTGCTTTTAAAAGTGTTCTTTTTAGTAGATCTACAAAAACAAAGTATCTTAAATTGCCAATATGAGCAAAATCATAGACCGTAGGACCGCAGGAATACATCTTTATCAAGTTATCTTCAATTGGTTTGATTTCTTCTACTTTCTCCGTTAATGTATTGTAAATTTTAACTTCCATTTACCCTAATATTCCCCTTTTAGATGATTCCACGAAATTAATGAAATACGAAATTATTTCATTATTAATATCAAGCTCATCCTTCACGCGGCTCAATGCTTGTGTTGTATTTAAATGTGAGTGGAACATGATCCTATAAAGTGATTTTACAAGATCGATCTCTTCATTTGTAAAATTATGTCTTTTTAAGCCGATAATATTGAACGCTCTAACCTTTTCGCCCTTGCTATCTATAAGAGCATAAGGGACAATATCTTTATGTACTAATGCAGAAGCACCGACCAAAGCATATTTTCCAATCCTGCAGAATTGATGTATGCCCACAACACCACCTATGATGGCATGATCTTCAATAATAACATGCCCGCCAAGTTGTGCAACATTAGCTAAAACAGTATTATTACCTATGATACAATTATGCGCAACATGAACATATGCCATTAAAAGGTTATTATTACCAATTATGGTTTTTTCGCCCTCACCGGTGGCATAATTAATATCGCAATACTCTCTGATAGTGGTATTTTTACCTATTTCCAAGTATGCTGTCTCGCCTGCATATTTCAGATCCTGGGGCGCTGTACCAAGTGATGCAAATGGATAGATTATTGAACCTTCTCCAATAGTGGTATTCTTGTATACTGAAGCATGATGCATTATCTTCACACCGTTTGCAAGATGAATATCTTCCCCGATAAAAGCATACGGACCTATAAAAATATTATCTTCTAATATTGCTTTGGGTGAGACAATTGCAGTTTTATGGATATTATTTGGCATTATTAATTTCAGGGGTACGACCAAGAGCTCCCATTTCAGCTTGGGCAACGACTTTTCCATCAACAAGTGCCTTTCCAATAAGTTTTCCTCTTGCCATATAGGGATCTTTTGAAAAATGTTTTATCTCAACTTCATAAACAAGTTTATCACCCGGTACAACCTGTTGTCTAAATTTAACCTTATCAATAGTCATAAAAAACATTAGCATTTCATGCGGAAGATTATATTTTTCTACCATTAAAATAGCTGCGGCTTGTGCCATTCCTTCAACAACTAAAACACCTGGCATTACGGGATGTGTTGGGAAATGACCTTGGAAGAACCATTCATTTATGGTAACATTTTTATATGCCACAATATTTTTATCCCAAATTTTTTCGACCCTATCCACCATAATAAATGGAATTCTATGGGGTATTCGCTCTAAAATACCTTGAATATCAATCCCTTCATTTTTTTCCATGTAACACCTCCATTAACATTTTATATAATTTAGGTAATTTGTTCATTATTGCCTCCTTCCTTAGCTCATCAAAATGTGGACGAGCAGGTGATCCGGACCACATTTCACCGGGAGGAATACTTTTTGTTAAGCCACTTTGTGCACCCACAATACTCCCTTTTTGAAGTTTTAGATGTCCGACAATTCCTGCTTGTGCCGCAATGATAACATTATCCTCTAATTCCGTTGAACCCGCAATTCCACTTTGTGAAATTACCAAACACTCTTTTCCAATCCTTACATTATGCGCGATCTGGACTAAATTATCGATTTTGGTATTATCACCAATATAGGTTGATTCTACTGTGGCTCTGTCGATAGTCGTATTCGCGCCAATATAGACATTGTCTCCGAGAATGACATTTCCTATTTGCGGGATCTCATTAGTGTGACCGGTTTTATCCTTTGGAAATCCAAAACCTCTGCTGCCAATACTAGCCCCTTGATCAATATAACAATTTTTACCTATTTTAGTATTTTTAAATATCTTTACATTTGATGAAACGAGAGTGTTATTCCCGATAATCGAATTGGCAAGTATGGTCACATTTGGATATATTTTAACATTGTCTCCAATAGTAGAGTTTTTACCAATAAAAACAAATGGATAAATAGTAATATTTTTTCCCAATTTAACGCTTTCATCAATATACGATTGAGGGGAAATAAAAGGTGCCGGTTCATCTTTTTCAGCAAATAAAGTAAGTAATTTACCGTAGTATAATTGAGGTGAATCCGTCAATATTATTGAATTATCTTTTTCCAAACCCTCTGAATGATCCTCTCCCTTTAAAATGATAGTTACATTTTTAAGCGAAGTGAGGTACTTTTTGTAGATACTATTCTCAAGAAAAGTAATTGAACCCTCAATAGTATCCGTTATATTTCTGGGGAATAAAACTTCTCTTTCCATATCCCCAAGAACCTGCCCACCTAAGTGAGAAACAATTTGGGATACGGTATAGCTCATTTACCTTTTTTCTTTTTACTTTTTGAGGTTTTATTAGATGTAGCTACACCCTTATTCATTTCCTTAATAACCATTGGTGTGAGATCATTACCGACATTTGCGTAGATTACAGCATCCTTTAAGACCACCATATCATAACCTTCTCTTGCGGCTATCTTTCTGACTGCTTCTGCTAATTTCGCTTGAAATTTTCCCATGATTGTTTGTTGTTTCTGGTTCAATTCCTGTTGTGCAGAATTGTATTCTTGCATAAGATTATTATATTTTGTCTGCAGTTCTTGTTGCTTTTCTTCTTTTTTCGTTTTGTCCATTAATTCGGATTGATTCTGCAAAGCCTGCATTTCATTCTGCATTTGGGTCTTTTTAGCATCAATACTTGCTTGTTTATTTTTAAAAAAATCCTGTAACTTAGTGTATTCCTGCTGGAATTCTTGAGTATTTTGGAATACTGTCATTGCATCAACATAACCGATTTCCGTGGCAAAAATACCTGCAACAAAAAACAAAACCAAGATCGTAATAAAGCTCTTTTTCATAAGCGCCTCCATTTTTATTAGAACACATTACCAATAGTAAAGTGTAATTTTGTATTAGAAAAGTTTTTTCCAACCTCAGAATTAGTGGGGTGGGAAAGTCCGAAACCATAGTCCACCCTAATAACTCCCAGCATAGGTACTTCAAGTCTTATGCCAAAACCTACAGATTGTGCTAATTTAAAATTATTTATTGAAAAAGGTTCACTATAAACTTTTTCTACAACACCGTCACCATTGGTATCTCTATAAATATCACTCCAAATATTCCCTGCATCATAAAAGAACGCTCCCCATAGTTTTTGATATATGGGAAATTTATATTCCATATTAAAATTGAATATTTTTGTACCACCTGTCGGATAATATGATACACCATAGGAAGGATATCTTCCTCCATTTACCGAACTGTATTGTTCTTTTCCGGTGGTCTTATCTATTATTATACCGGAGTAAGGGTCTATCCAATCACCTGTATTGGGATTAATAATGACCCATCTTCCGGAAATAGTAGAAAAATTAGCATACTCCCATTTCCAATTCTCCCTTGCATAAGATAATTCGGTATATCCTATACTTCTATCTTCATAACCTCTTACGGAATAATCACCACCAATAAAAAATCTTTCATAAATTGGCGGAACAGGTTGGTTTGATGTGCCTAAAATATATCCGAACTTCATTCTCATTCCCAAGATGAATTTCCAAAATGTAGGTAAATAATACTCCCCTTGTGTTACCATTTTAACATAGTGAGCATTTCCTCCAAGACCTATCCATTTATCATTCCCAACTCCCAAGAAATTTCCTGCAAATGTTGTATTAAAACTAAATTTAGTACCTTTTTGCGGATTAAAGAAATAATCACGGTGATCTCTTATTAGAGCCAATGATAGTGAATTGGTAACATTCCATCCCAGATTATTCAGAACATCCTGAGGGGCAGCATATTTGTTTTCATCATCGACGGATAAACGGATCTCATCATGCTTTATTTCAAAACTGAATTGATAGTATCTCCAGAAATTTTTTCCCAGACGCAGGGAAATACCGTTTTTATACTCTTTATAGAATAACTCATATCTATCAAACGAGGTCTTGTAAACATTTATAGAAAAAGCCAATTGCTTTTTTAATACCCAAGGATTCAAGAACCACGGATCAGTAAAACTCAAATTAAAATCATCCTTATATTTACTATGCTCATATTTAAAATTCAATTTATATCCATAGCCCATGAAGTTCTCTTCCCCGATCTCAACGAATCCGATAAATTTTTCCTCATTGGAATACCCACCACCTATTTGCGCTTTGCCCGTGGGTTTTTCTTGTGCATACCATATTATATCAAGCTTATTTGTTCCTGGGATCTCCGTATAGATGGGATAAATGTTCTCAAAATAGTTCAAATTAAAAAGTCGTTTTTGTGTTTCTTGTAGAAGTTTTACTGAGAATGGATCTTTTTCCTTTATAAACATTTCCCTTAATAATACCCAGTCCTTTGTCTTCATCTTTTCTTTGTTCAATGGTTTAATGGAAATTGAATTTACGAAAAATTGTTCACCTTGCTCAATATTTATAATAAGATTGATCTTATTATTTTTAAGATCATATATTTTTTTACTATTGAGCACAACGGATAGATATCCGATATTAGTGAATCCGCTTCTGATCTTCTGGATTATTTCCATTAACAGGTTTTCAGAATAGGGTTTGCCGGTGTAATTGATAACAGCATTATTTAATTTATTAACTTTAATAACAGGTTTTATCTGGTCCTTGGCATAACTGATATTGACATCACCGAAATTAAATGGTTTACCTTCTTCGATCCCTATGACGATCTTAATATGATTGTCCACTTTCTCGGTAGATTTCAGGAGAACTTTCACCGAAATATAACCATTATCCTTGTAAAATGCCCTTAAATTGTTCAAACCATTATCAACATTCTTTTCATCAAAATAGCCACGATTTATGATAGTTCTTTTGTGTATCTTTAAAATTTTTATAAGTTTTGCCGTTTTAAAATTTTCATTCCCTTCCAATTCGATCCGAGATATATAAAATTTATTGTTCTCTTTTATCTCATATTTCAAGTTTACTTTATTGTCTTCAAGTTTTTCAATAGAATAATTGATCTTGACATTTAAAAATCCCTTTTTATGATAATATTTTACTAATTGTTTTAATCCGCTCAAAGCGAAATACTCGTCATAATAGGGAGGCAAATTTCCCTTTTCATCTGAAATTTCCCCTTTTTTTAATAATTTTTTATCTGAAAAAGAGTCATTACCTGAAAATAATACATTTTTCAATGTGTATTTATCTTCAAAGACAAATTTAATTATAAGCCCCACTTTTCCCCAGTCAGCTTCTGCTTTTATATTATTAAAGTAACCCAGATCCCAGAGATCCTTAATATCATCGTTCAGATTCTTTATGGAAAAAGTGGTTCCTTCTTCAACCCTTAGAATCATTGTAAGATCATTATCTATATTTGATAAATTTTTATCGTGGGTCAGAATGACCTTCTCGATATATTTACCCTCATATTTCTCAAAATCAACAGCGAAACCGCTTACAATAATAAAAACTGCAATTAATAATAACATTATTTTTTTCATAGGTCTTTTCCTCTCTCATAAATTTTCATATATTCTCTCGCAGAAGCTCTCCACGATAGGTTGATCTTCATACAATTATTCATAATACTCTTTTTATCATCCATATTAAATATACTGTTAATTGCTTTGTATATTCCCTTCGATGAGTTTTCTTTAAATACGATCCCCGTGCCGGCGTTCCCTTCTATGGGAACTATACTATCCTTCAAACCGCCGGTTTCTCTTACAATAGGTATGCTCCCATATCTCATCGCGATCATTTGCCCAAGACCGCAGGGTTCAAAGACAGAAGGCATAAAAAAGAAATCGCTGGCACCATAAATATTATGGGCTAATGATTCATTATATCCATTTTCAAAATGAAAATTATCAGCATACTTTTTTTCATATGATTTTAATGAATTTTCAAAATTTTTATTCCCACTTCCCAAGATTATTAAATTTATAGGAAGTTCCATTATCTTATCCATGTCTTCAAGAATAAATTGTATCCCTTTTTGTTCAGTTAAACGACTTACCATGCCAATTAGAGGCAAGGCATTCTGTTTGAAGTACTTTTTGGAAAACTCCATTTTAAGCATAAGCTTATTTGATGTATCATTTAGATCATAGTTATAATTGGAAATAAAAGTATCCGTTTTGGGATTCCAATATTCAACATCAATACCATTCAATACACCATGTAAATGATGCGAATACTGAGATAGAAAACCATCTAGTCCGAAGCCATATTCCTTGGTCTGTATCTCTTTTGCATAGGTTGGGGAAACAGTGGTAATGATATCAGAGTATTTAACGGCACCTTTTATTAGGTTTATATCTCCCCAAAATTCAAGATCTTCCATTGAGAATAATTTCCATGGTAATTTTGTATATGCCCATTGCTCTTTGGGAAATATTCCCTGATAAGCTAAATTATGAATGGTAAAGATAAAATTGGTTTTATCATTTATCAAATATTTATAATTATTTTTTGCCAGTATGGGAACAAGTGCAGCTTGCCAGTCATGGCAATGGACTATATTAAGATCAAGTTTAAAAATTTTAATTATGGAGAATATGGAATGGGCAAAGAACGAAAATCGCAATAAATTATCATCATAATCTGCAACTTTTACCTCACCATCCTCTTCTATTATATGGGTATATAGGTTTTTCCTATTGAAAAATTCATTGTTCTCAACAAAAAAAACATTTATCCCCTGAAATTTACAAAAATGGACACGACCTTTTAATTCCTTATTGTTCAGGGAAATTTTAATATCAATGGTCTTGATCTTCTTTAATTTTGATTTTAATCCCCTATGCTTCAAATTTTCGTTGATAAGATCTTTATAAAAAGGGAGAGCAATATATATTTCGTTTTTTAACTGTTTTAATGCTTTCGGGAGAGAACCCAATACATCTGCTAATCCTCCGGTCTTTATAAATGGTTCGATTTCGGATGCAATGTGAAGTATCCTCATTCACTTCTCCTTTTCAAGACATTTGTGCAGTCTTCAGGTGAGATGGGGTTAATATAAAATCCCGTTCCCCATTCAAAACCTGCGATCTTTTTGATCTTTGGAATTATTTCAATATGCCAATGGTAATGTTTTTCCGTCCCTTCTTTCACAGGACTATTGTGAAGGATCATATTATAATGCGGATTTATAAGATTTTTATCCAACGCTTTTAAATAAAACAGTAAGACTTCAGATAGGTCCATTAAAATTTCATCAGAAGAGTTTTCAAAATGGGAAGCATGCGATTTGGGAAGGATCCAGGTCTCGAAGGGAAATCTTGCAGCATAAGGTGAGATAGAGATCATATTCTCATTTTCATAAATAATTCGCTCACCCTTTGAACCATGTTCTTCCTTTAAAATATCGCAAAATATGCATCTTTTCTTATAATCATAGTAAAATTTTGAGCCATCTAATTCTTCCTGGACCCTTTTAGGAACAATTGGAGTACCTATTAATTGTAAATGTGAGTGCTCAATGGATGCTCCGGCGGAGCTGCCTTCGTTCTTAAAAACAAGAATATATTTAATATCTTTTTGGTCCTTTAATTCTAATATCCTTTTCTTAATGATCCTAAAGATATTGAAAACATGCTCCTTTGATAGATCGGATAAACTGTTTTTATGCTGAGGGCTTTCAATCACCACCTCATGAAAACCATAGCCGGTCATTTTGTCAAAAATACCTATACCTTCCTTACTAAGGTTTTGATTCCCGTTCAATGCCGGATATTTATTGGGAACTATTCTTATTGACCACGGGTCATGGTCATTTAGCGAAATAGAAATGATCTCCTCGGGGGTCATTGTCTCATTACCTGCACAAAAAGGACAATTATCTTTTTTTTCCGGTCTAACTATTTTTTCATTGAGATCAGGTATATATCCGGGATCTTTGTTTATTATTACCCAACGGCCCATAACAGGGTCTTTTCTTATCTCGGAATATGAGCGTTCATCCATTTATTAATCCTCTTACCTTTACAAAAGTTTCATAATTTGTAAAATCATTTTTTATTATACCATTTTTATTTATTATATTCAATAAATATTGATGTTTCCCCTTGACATACGGTGCCAGTAAAATACCATTTTCTTTGAGACTTTTCTTTAAATATTCCGGAATTATAGGTGTTGAAAAAGAAAATACTATGGCATCAAAAGAACCGCCTTGAAAATCCGACATGGGGTTCTTATGGAATTGAGTGATGTTTTCCCTTATCTTCAATCGTTCGTGGGACCATAAGTATAGGGTTTCATCAATTTCATAAGAAACAACGCTGCCGAAAAGTTCCGATAAGAGAGCAGCTTGATAACCACTCCCCGTACCTAATTCCAAGACCGTTTTTTCCTTTGAAGGCCCTATCTTTGAAATAAATCTACAAATAGTAGAGGGTCTGGTAGAAGTTTGTCCATTCACTAATGGGATCGGCTTGTTTTTATAAGCCCTTTGAGAATATTTTTCAGGTACAAAATGCTTCCGATCAATTTTTCTTACTGCATTTAATATTTCTCTATTATATATCCCGTAATCCTCCATTAGTTCTTTTATGAGATGATCAATTGTCATTCAATTCCTTTGAGGTATTTATAATCCGTCCAATCAACGCTAATGGGTGAAATGGAAATATAACCATTCTGGACAGCCCAAAAATCACTGTTTCTCAATTTTTCTTGAACATTTTCCGAAGGGTGATTGATTATTTTTATATTGCCGTCGTTCATTTTTTTACATTCTACATTATCAAGATAGATCCGGCGACCGAGAAAGGACCATTTAATTTCTTTTAATTGTTCCATATCAGGATAATTAATATTTAAAATGGTATTTTTTTCACTTTTTAATGATAGTTCAATGATGCTTTTCATATAAGGCAAGATCGCTTTATAATGCTTCGGGGATTTGCTGGCAACGGAAATGGCAATTGAAGATATCCCTGCGAAACTACCCTCTATTGCAGCGGCAACAGTTCCGGAATAATGTACATCCTCCCCCATATTGCCACCTCGATTCACTCCGGATATTAAAAGGTCCGGCTGATTTGTTACCTTACACTTCAATCCGAGCATTACACAATCCGAAGGCGTACCATTAATGGAATACCTATTCTCAGCGATCTTTTTTAGCAATAGGTCCCTACCCAAAGAGATAGAATGTGAGATAGCAGAATTATCCCTATGAGGAGCCACCATTATCACATCATATCCCGCCGCTTTTAAAAATTCAAAGAGTATATTTATACCGGGCGCATTAACTCCATCATCGTTTGTTAAGAATATATTCATTAAAAATCCTCTGTTACATAGGAAATCTTGCGCTCCTCAAAAGCATGTAGAAATTTAATTTCATTTTTCTTTAGAAAACCCTTGGATCCATAAAAATCTAAAGCATCGTCTAAAAATAAAAGTTTTACAAACAATCCTATATCCATACCGGATTTTTTCAGCTCACTTTTCTTAATGATCTTTTTCCCATTTTCTATTTTTATGAAATAATTACCGGTATTTTTCTTTATCATTTTATCCTTTATGGCTATATTATACGAGCCGTTTTTTATCTTTAAAGAACTGATCAATTTTCGGAAATTTAGTATCCTCAGCATTTGTTTTGTACCAATCTCTTTTTTAAAATAAAGCGTGTTAAGCAGGTATTCAAAGCGATCTCCTAAATTTGTATTTATAAATATTTCATCTGCCTGATCCCTAAAATTTGCCAAATAATTGAGAAATGTTTTATAAGCAATATCATTATCCAGAAAAACCTCAAAAACCGTTATCTTTTGGTGGTGATCAGCAGTTCTTTTTATACCGTAAAAGAACATTCCTTTAGTATTATTCTCTTTATCTTTTAAAAATATTCGATAAATTCTCACATAACCTTCAAGATCCAATATCCATTTATTATATATCTTTTCATTGGCTACTTTTTTCTTATATGCGCCATTAAATTCCTTATATAGGTTATTATTAAAATAGTTCACATAATCCTTTAAATGTTTATCTTCTAAATACTCTATCTTATATAATGTTTCATCCTTAAAAAAAGGGACAATTTCAGGTTTAAAGGTATATTTCAAACTTTGACATACAGTTTCATAATCAAATTTTTTATAATACTCTATCTTAAATGCATATAGAGAAGTGAAAAAATAATCTTCTTTTTCAAATTTAGGTATTAAATATTCGAACATTTTTCTTACATGCTTTTGTCCTCTATACTCAGGTAATGTTGCAACATAGGAAATACCAACTGTTTTATACGACACCGTACCAAAATTCAATAACATTTTTTGAAAAAAAACTGCACTTACGAGTTTATTATCAATAATGATCTTATATCCTTCATATTGTGCAATTTCCTTCTTGAATATGGATTTTGCTTTTTCTCCCATTCCGAAAGATAGTGATTCCAATATCCATATTTTTTCAAGATCTTCTTTCTTTATCTTTTCAATCTTCATCTAAACTTCTCCCTAAAATTCATAATCATAACTTATACACAAAACTTGTTCTTTTTATGTGATGCATAAATACTTTTTTTTAATAAAAACATAATGAATAATATCATTTTTAACTCCAAAAATCAAATTATTTTTAAAAATATTTCCTGGCATTCCTGACCTGATCAGGAATCCAGTATTTATTTCTGGGTCATTCCGTGCTTGACACGATAATCCAGTATTTACATTTTCTTTTACTCTCAATTCTCAACTTGATTTTCGTCATTCAGAGGAAACAAAGTTTCCGTAGGAATCTCATTCTTTTCCTTTTCACTTGCACATTTAGCCAAATGCGAAAGTATAATAAAAATATTCCACAACTTTTTCCTGAGAATTTAACAAATTTAAAACACCGTCCCCTATTTACAACAGAACCTGTTATCATATATTGAATTCCGATTTTATCCAGTGATTGAATGATCTTTTTTAATAATTTCTGTTGTGACATTTATCTAAACGCTCCAATAATAATTTATGAAATTCTTCACTTGTTAAGTCAGGGAATCTCTTGTGCAATCCTTGAATGAACAGTTCCATGGTAAATTCTGATAATTCAAATGCTTTTAATAATCTTTGTTCCGGGGTCATTTTGCGAAGTATTCGGATATATATTTTATGATTTGGCCGCTTTTTAATGTTCATTTACGCTCCCTTCATCTTTCAAC
This sequence comes from bacterium, assembly GCA_021162505.1. Lineage (GTDB taxonomy): Bacteria > AUK180 > AUK180 > AUK180 > AUK180 > AUK180. Next base: position 20,189 of record JAGGYO010000139.1, on the reverse strand, counting down.
TTATGATACCATTTTTCTAATAAAAAATCAATTTTTATAAGCCTAACTCATTGGAAATGGATTTCATTGAATTTAGAACAATATCAATAAACTCGTCAAGTTCCAATCCCATTTCACTTGATTCATAGATGGGCTCTCTGTTGGCACTGGCTGCAAATCGTTTTTCTTTTAATCGCTTTTTAACGGATTTCGCTTTTACGGTATTTATCTTTTTATCCGGCATGATTAGAGCTGTCGCTACGATAATACCAGTTAATGGGTCAATGGAATATATGGCTTTTTTGAGCATTGTATCTCGCGGTGTCATTCCTACATGTGCCTCAACTGCATCTGCAACGATCTGGGGATAACCCTCTTTCAATAAGATCTCTTTGCCGATTTTGCCATGATTTTTGGGATCATTTACCGTTTGCTCATAATCGATATCATGAAGCAAGCCCACTGTCTTCCACAAATGTTCATCTTCACCGAATTTCTTTGCCAATCCACCCATTGCAGCCATGGTTGACAGCATGTGCTTGATCAAATTTTCATTTTTTACATATTCCCTTAGCAATTTCATTGATTCTTCAATGGTTCTAAATTCTTCCATGTGTAACTCCTATATAATAGTCAAAAGTCCAAAGTCAAAGGTCAAAAGTCCAAAGTCAAAGGTCGAAAGTCGAAGGTTAGTACTAATTTTCATGAATCTTTTAATTTTCACCTTTTAAATACTTTATTAAACTACTTATCATTTTGCTTATATTCTCTGCCTTACTATGAGCTAATTCAAATTCATCTTGCTCTATATAGAAAAGATCTACAGCAACATATAATTGAGCCCTTACTTCTCCAATGGAATCTTTTGCTATTTGTAAATATCTTCTAAATTCTGCATCTGAACCATATTCAGAACCTTCTGCTATATTTGATAACACGGAAACACTTGCCCTTTGAATTTGATTGCTTAATCCAAAATCATTTTTAAATCCTTTGTTCTTCGTTATTCTGTAAATATTAACAACCATTTCTCTCGCGAGTTGCCACACATTTAAATCTTCAATTTTTTTAACTCTCATATAATATTCCCTTTATATGTTTCTATTTTAGTAATTTTATTATAATACTTTCTCTGTATTCTGCTTTTCAAACCTTTGACCTTCGACATTGGACTTTTGACTACTTCTCGTGTGCCAATGTTTTTAATCTGAATATTCTCGACTTTAAAGGCGGGTGTGTGTCAAAAGCACCTGATTTATCACTGACTTTTTTTAATGGATTTACAATATAAAGATGCTGTGTACCTTTATTTGCCACTTCCAAGGGCTCGGGATCCTCCGAGATCTTTTCCAAGGCATGAGCCAGTCCAATGGGATTCCTTGTCATTTTTGCAGAAGAAGCATCGGCAAGATATTCTCTTTGCCTTGAAACGGAAAATTGTATGATCTTCGCAAGAATTGGAGCAATTATGGCAAGAATAATGCCGATTATTAGGAAAACCGCATTTGATTTACCGGAACTCTTGTTTGATGATCTTCGACGACCACCGGTCCAGAAAAAACTCCTCAAAAAGAAATCGGAAAGTAATACGATGGTGCCCACCATAACTGCGATCATAGTACCAAAAAGTATATCATAGTTCTTTACATGGGAAAGTTCATGTCCCATTACACCTTGAAGTTCCTCTCTATTCAATTTTTCAATAAGTCCTTTGGTTATCGCAACCGAGGCATGCTCCGGATCCCTTCCCGTTGCAAAGGCATTGGGAGCAGTATCATCGATCAAATAGATCTTAGGCATGGGAAGACCGGATGCTATTGTCAATTCTTCAACAACATTCCAGAGTTGAGGAGCATCTTTTTTCTCAATTCGTTTTGCCTTGGAAATACCCAATAAAATAGAATCTCCACTATAATAAGCAATGAGACCTGAGAAAAAAGCCAAAGCCGTGGCAAAAGCTACGCCTAGCCAAATATTTTTAAAATAGTATCCTAAAAAAGCGCCCATAGCAATGAGCACTAATGATAAAAGAAAAACCAAAAGCCAAGAACTTCTCTTATTTTTAGCAATTAATTCATACATGATCTATACCTTAAAATGATATGTTGGGTGCTTTCTTTTCCTCTTCATTCTCAACTTCAAAAAATTCACTATCCTTGAAATTGAGCATATTGGCAGCAATAATTGCAGGAAATTGTTGCTTTTTTGTGTTAAATGTCATGGTCATATCATTATAATGCTGTCTTGCGAACGATATTTTATTTTCAGTTGATGTTAATTCTTCTTGCAATGAAAGCATATTCTCATTTGCTTTTAGATTCGGATAATTTTCTGAAACAGCAAATAAACTTTTTAGGGTTTGTGAAAGCATATTTTCGATTTGTGCCCTTTCCTTAACATTATCGGAATTTATATTCACCGCTTGTTGTCTTGCTTTAATAACAGCTTCAAGGGTTCCTCTTTCGTGTTTCATATAACCCTTGCAGATCTCAACTAAATTTGGTATAAGGTCATGCCTTCTTTTCAATTGGACATCAATTTGCGACCATGCATTTTTTACTCTATTTCGTAGAACAATCAGCCCATTGTATACACCAATGAACCAAAAAACCAATACTACAACTAAAACCAATACAACAATTAAACCAACACCCATTATTCTCCTCCTAATTCATTATATTTTTCCAAAGCATTTGCTGCCATATTCGGTTTTTCAAGGTTTTCGTAAGCAACGCTCAGATTATACCAGGCATCTTTATTCTTTGGTTGTAATTTCACAACTTTTGACAATGCAGCTGCTGAGGTTGTATAATCCTTGACCTCCCCGGCATCCAGACCTATGAAATAATAAACTTCAGGATCATTCGGTTGTAATGCTGCGATCTTTCTCCAGTAGAGAAGTCCTTTATCAAAATTTTTATTATTATCATAGATCATAGCAATATATCTTAATGTATAGACATAGGTAGGGTTCAATTTCTCCGCTTTTAAGAAGGATTCTAATGCTCTGTTTTTTTGTCCGTATTTATATTGAGCAAAACCAATGGCATACCATGAACCGTAAAAATCATCCTTACCGGCAATAGATTTCTCAAACTGTTTTATTGCTTCTGCATATTTTTTCTGTTTTAAGAGTTGATATCCCAATTTATAGGCGGTTTTATAATCTATGGAAGTACTGTTCTGTGCAATATTTAAATAATACTTATATTTTGGGGTATTCCCGATTTTTTTATAAAGCTCGGAGAGTTTTATTGCTGTATCCTGACCCTTCTTTTTTTCGTAATATTTTTCATAGAACTTTATAGCATTATTAATATCTTTGGTTTTCTCATAAGCCATACCGAGCCATTTAAGATCAGCCGGACCAATTTGGGCTTTACCGGCTTTATTTATATAGTTAATTCCGTTTGTCCAATCCTGCCGCAGGAAATAACTATATGCAATCTTCTTATTTATGGAATCCTTATTCAAAACATTATTGGAAAGAGCATACTTATAGTATTTTATTGCTCTATTATAATCCCGCAGGTCTTTAAAAGCAATGTCGCCGATCTGTTTATATAGTGACCCTGCTTTATCGTTATTCGATTTTGCAATCGTTTCCAACTTTGCGATAGATCCCTCATTATTGCCGGTTTTATTCAATACCTGAGCTTCCAATATCTGCCCGTCAATATTTTTTGGATCAATTTCTCTTAATTTATTAAGGAAATATTTCGCTTCTTTATTTCTGGAAAGATTTACAAGCATTCTGGCTTTTACCAAATATGCTTCTTTATTTTTTGGTTTTGCAGCAATGATCTTATCCAATACCGCTAATGCTTTTACTTTTTGATGCCTTAAGTTGTAAACCTCAATAAGTCCCCACATAGCAAGAGTAAAACTAGGTTTATCTTTTAATGCACTTAAAAAGCTTTTTTCCGCAGCAGCATATTGTTTCATTTTTTTATAGTTCACACCTGCATTGTAATCCTTGTAATAATTCGCATAAGCGGAAAACACAAAAGCAAAGATCATAAGAAGTAATAATGTCTTCTTCATAATAAACTCCTTTTTTTATATTTCATTTCATTATTTAACTTATTAGGAACCAATTCATACTCCATACAAATATCCCCGTTGTAATATAACATTTTGCAATTAACAAAATTATATAATTTATTGGATATTAAGTCAATCATTTTTAATAGTTCTTTTGGTCTTTTACCATTAAGGAGAAGGTTCATAATTCTAATTTTCATGTTCTCTTCCGTATTCATTGTATTGCAATTTGTTTGCCATAAGTGTTAATGCACAATGTATTCCAACACTACATTAGTTACGCCCCGAAATGTATTGAACTTAGGAAAACCGATAACACTGATTGTCTCATTTTTTCCAAAATTCGTCTTTCCGCGCCAATCCAGCATATTAAATCTCATACCACTTTGCTTGGCAATATATTTTTTATATTTATCCTTTAATAAAATAACATCCTGCATTATCTCAATATTTTCAATAAGAAATTTCGGTTTTGGATTGCCAATACCAAAAGGTTCCATTTTTTCAAGAAAACCTTCTATTTCTCTACTAAATTCTCTCATCCCGAGAACAATATCTGCATAATGTACCCTATCCTTTAATTTTTCGCTGTAGTTCTCTAATAATATTTTATTAAATCTATCTTTGAATTCAGAATAATTTTCTCTTTTTAATGTAATACCGCAGGCCATTTCATGACCACCGCCTGCTAAAAGAAGGTTCTTCAATTCAGCAATAATGCTCATTATATCTATGCCCTGGATGGATCGTCCCGAACCATGAAGAATGCCGTCAACATCTTCAAGGATAATGGCAGGCTTATGATAAAATTCAACAAATTTGGATGCAACTATGCCATTAACACCACGATTGAACTCTTGAGAAGAGAGAATGATGCCTGCAGACTTTTCATTATACATTTCTTTTGCTTTTTCGAATATTGTATTTTGCAATTCTTTTCTTTCATTGTTCATATCGTTAAGAAATTTAGCATTCTCTTGAACATTCTTTCCCAATAGGAGGTCAACCCCATATTGAGCGCTTTCCAAACGACCACCTGCATTTAACCGAGGACCCATGGCGAAACCAATATGATATGTGGAGATTCTTTCATTGTCAATTCCCGATACCTTTTTTAAGGCATCAATACCTTCAATTTCCATTGTATTTAGTGCATCAAGACCTAATTTTACAATGGTTCTATTATCGCCTCTTAAAGGAACGACATCCGCAATTGTACCAATAGCAGTTAAGGCGAACATCTTTTTTAATAGATTATCAACTCTTCTAAAAAAGTTCATAAATAAAAACAATGCTACACCGCATCCTGCAAGATCATGAAAATTATATGTTTCATCATAAAGTTTTGGATCAAAGATCAATGTATTAGGTAGTTTACCGGTAACTTCATGATGATCGGTAATAATTATTTCAATACCTTTGGATCTTGCATATTCAACTTCTTCGTATGATGTGATCCCGCAATCAACACTTATGATATGCTTGAAACCCAGCTTCTCTATCTCATCAATACCAAATTGTGAAATCCCATAGCCCTCATCAAATCTATTGGGAATATATATATGGTGTTTCATCTCCAGTTTTTCAAATAGATTGGCTAATATTACTGAAGAGGTGATACCATCAACATCATAATCTCCATAGATCGCAATACCTTCCCCACTTTTTTTTATATCCAAGATACGCTCTTTTATTTTTATCAGTTCACCGATATTTTCCGCTTTGGATAATTTCCCCAATTTTGGATAAAAATAATCGTCAAGTTCTTCTTGTGTATAGATTTTCCTAATATTCAATAAATCTGAAATTATTTCCGGTATACCTTCGAGTTTTTCTTTTTTAAATTCCTTTAAAACAATGCTCATTTTTTAAAAAGGGGACAAATATGTCGGAAATCACAATTATTGCAATATTTGTTTTCCTTAGGAGAAAAATCTTCTTCAGCCTTTATCTTATCTACCCAATTGGATATCTCTCTTTCAAATTTCTCAATATCATCATCTTTTCGGGTAGTGGAAACGATCTTTTGAAATCTCGTAAAATGCAGACTCATTTTTGAAACCTTCATTCCTAATTTTTTTACCGCCCAAAAGTAAACGGTGAGCTGCATATCGTGATCAACATCTTCCTGGCTCCTAATTGAATCTTCTGTCTTATAGTCAATAATCTCATAGGTACCGTCTTCCAATTTATCTATTCTATCAATAAAACCATTTACCATTACTTTTTTCTCAATAGGGAATTGAAAATATAGCTCTGTGTTCTCTGCTTTAATGAAAGGTTTTAAAGCTATCTCTTCCAGGTATTTTCTGAACCATTTCCAGGTATACCTTTTTTCTTCTTCCTCTTGAGCTTTGTTTTCAAAACCCCTGGATATCCAATGTTTAAGATAGAGTTCGTGAACTTCATCAACGGTAGGCGGTGTATCTAATTGTTCAATTTCTTCCATCACATTGTGTACAGTGGTTCCTATACTGAAAAAATCTCTGCTTCGCTGTGGGATCTTTTCGACATAGATCTTTTTATATGAAAAGGGACATCTCTTAAAAACATCCAATTTTGAATAGCTTAATCTGAAAAGTTCCCGACGCTTTTCTTTACTCAATTCAAAGGGATATTCCTTCCAAGAAGGACATTCTTCTTGAAAATCACAATAATCGCAGAACCCGCCGGGGGGAGCATTAAAATCAGAGCTATTTAAAGAATGAACGAAATTCTCAACATACTTTTTCCCATCTTCTATATTTTCTTCGCTCACCGGTACCAAAAGAATATTATTAAAATTGGGATAAATATACAGGATATTTTTGACACCCTTTATCTTCTCATTTATTACATAAGAATTAAAAGAATGTTCTTTATTATCACCAATGGTCTCCACGCTCTTCTGGTAACCGTAAAACTCCAAAATTACAGCAGTGAGTTGGGAGTTCACTCTCATGGTAATATCTATATTGGCAAAAAGCCCAATATTGTCATTATATCCCACAAAAAGAGGCTTGGAGTATGCGGTTAAATTTGAAAGTTTGTGCTCATTTTGAAAGGTATCCAAATTTTCCTGAAATTGTTTCAATCTTTCTTCACTTAATTTTCCTTCTTCAAAATCAATATTATCATAAACATTAGGCTTACGCCCCTTTAATAATTTTGTTTCTTCCTGAAAGATCCTTAAAATGTTTTTCTTTAAGTTCTCAATATTGCTGTTCGGGGTCCATGAACCCTTTTCCCTATTTGAAAGATACATTTTTTTATACCTCAATGGACAGGAAAAAAAAGTTCCAATCTTTTTAAAATTTACCCATGTTTTCATCTAATTCCTCTATTTTACCTAATATTTTGTTATTCAAGATATCCATTTTGTCAAGAAGTGTACCCTTATTATTTACTTTTTTACCCGGGCTGATGGCTTCCCAATATTCATCAAGTACATCAAGAATGATCGCGGCCATAATATGATCGAAATCCTTATTACCTATTTTTTTGCGAATGACCTGGATTTTCTTTTCTATGTATTCCTGGATCTCATCCAGTTTTTGTCCGGCTTCCTTCGATTTATAATTCAATTTGAAGGATATGGTACCTATTCTAATCTCTTTTATCATCTTTTTTCTTTTTGACCTCTTCTAAAAAATCTCTAATATCCAAAAGTTCCTCTCGCGTATGCAAAAGTTCTTTTCTCAAATGTAGTGTCCTCTTTTCTAATTTATCTACCTTCTTAAAATAGGTATATATATTTTTTATTACCTTTTTAAATCTTTCGTCAATATTATTTTCTAAGTCTGCCACTTAATTTCTCCTCAAGAGATCCTATTATCTTACCCATGAGATATTCTATTGCTTTATCGTTCAATGTCTTACTTTGAGATTGAAAGATCAATCTGAACATAAGGGCATCTTCTTTGTCATTCATCTCATATACATCCATGAGATTTATTTCCCTAAGGTTCACGGTGCCATTCTTTTCTATTAATGCTTTAATTTCGCTTATCTGAATATCTTTTTTGAATATCATTGATATATCTCTTTCTATAGCCGGATATTGCGAGATTGGAGTATATTTTACGATCCCTTTTTTTAATAAAGGTTCCAGAACAAGTTCTGCAATAAAAACAGGTTTTTCTATTCTTTTTGAGGGAAGAAATTCCGGTGATACCATACCAATGAAACCAAGATATTCTTCACCCTTATAAATGCCTCCGCTATTACCCTTTACTAAAAACGGTAATTCCTCATTTTTATATATGAGATCATTTTGCCCAATCAAATCAAAGAAAGCATTGAGTTCACCTTTTAAGTTGAAAATATCCATTTCATTGGGTTCTTTATTTCTCCAATTGATCAATTCTTGATTCCCATAAAGTAAAAATGAGATAGCCTCTTTTTCCTCACCATCATAAATATGGCTTATTTCGAAAAGACGAATATTTTTGTTTTTATATTTCAAATTACCCTTCAATACCCTTAAAAGACGAGGAAATATCCAGGGGGAAAAGATGTTTTGCTCAATATTTAAGGGGTTGGATAAACTTTTTATCTTGCCTTTATATCCCAAATTTTTTATATAGGTCTCATCTATGAGAGAGAAGGTCATTGTTTCATAAAAACCGCGGCCGGACAAATATTTTCTTATTTTGAATTTTAAATCCCAAAACACATTTGTTCTCACCTTACCTCTGATATAGGGTCTTATTTCGGGAACATTATTGAAACCGTAAATTCTACCGATCTCTTCAATGAGATCAATCTCCCTAAGAGTATCATAAGATCTAAATGAAGGAACAAGGACTTTTATGTCGTTATTGATCAATTTTTCTACTTTATACCCAAGGGAGCGTAAAATATCCGTGATCTTATCCAATGCAAGATCAATATTCAAGATCTTTTCAACATTTTCCTTTTTTAAAGTGATTATGGGAAGATCCCGTCTGCCGGGATAACTATCAAGAATATTCGAGGTTCCGCTAAATGTGGTATTTTGCTTTAAAAGGTATACCACTCTCTTAATGCTAAACGGTGTTATTTCCGGGTCGACACCTCTTTCGAAACGATATGCCGCATCGCTCATTATTCCATAATGTTTTTTAGTCTCTCTAATATAGGATGGTGCAAAAATAGCACTTTCAATAAATAGGTTTTTTGTATTTTTATCAACTTCACTGTTCATGCAGCCCATTACACCTGCAAGAGCAATGATCTTCTTATCATCTGCAATTACAAGATCTTTATTTGATAATACCCTATTTTCTTTATCAATGGTGGTGCATTTTTCTCCTTTTTTTGCAAATCTGACCGTAATATTTCCATCGATCTTATCCGCATCAAAAAAATGCGTAGGATGACCAATATCAAAAAGATTAAAGTTAGAAATATCAACCAGCAAGCCCTTAGAATTCAATCCCATGGTTTTAATAAAATAAGTAATTTCCTCTGTACTTTCTCCATTAGTGATGCCGCTGATATAAATTGCAGAGTATCTTGGACAAGCATCTTTTGCCTCAATCTTCACCTTTATGGGAGAATCAACAGTATTTCTGATCTCTTCAACAGCAGGTTTTCGAGTTCCCTTACCCAAAAGCGCTCCTATCTCTCTTACCAATCCAATATGGGATAATAGATCAGGTCTATTTGGTGTAATCTCTATTTCAAAGATCATATCATCGAAATATTTCTTAAAATTCTCACCCACTTTATACTGAGCATCTAAAATAAAAATTCCCGTGTGGTCTTCTCCAAAACCCAATTCTTTTTGAGAACAAAGCATACCTTGTGATTCAACTCCCCTGATCTTAGATTTTTTGATCTTTACTCCACCGGGAAGTTTGGCACCGATCTTTGCAAAGGGAATAATATCTTTTTCATGTATATTCTGTGCACCGCAAACGACTTTAAATGTCTCTTTACCGTCGGTTACATCACAATACTGCAATTTATCAGCATTAGGATGTTTTTCTATCTTCAGTATTTTTCCAATACAAACATTTTCTATTTCGGTTAAAAGTTCCTTATAACCCTCAACTTCTGAACCGGACATTGATAATTTTTCAAATAACTCCCGTTCCGGAATGTCTATGTCAATATATTTTTGTATCCATTTTAAACTGTATTCCATAAATCAACCTCTGAATTGTTTTAAAAATTCCAGATCATTTCCATAAATAAGACGCATATCATTAATATTTTGCCTTAACATTGCAATCCTTTCAACACCCATACCGAATGCAAATCCTGAATGTTTTTCAGGATCAATACCTGATAAAGTAAATACATTGGGATCAATTATTCCGGCACCCATAATTTCTATCCAACCGGTATTTTTACAAACATTACATCCCTTGCCACCGCAGAATATACACCCTATGTCAATTTCCATACTGGGCTCAGTAAACGGAAAGAAATGTGGTCTTAGGCGGAATTTGACATCTTCACCGAATATCTTTTGAACAAAAATATCGAGAATTGCTTTTAAATGCCCCACACCAATATCCTCGTCAACAAGGAAACCCTCGATCTGATTGAACATAAAGGAGTGAGAAGCATCAATTGTGTCTCGTCTATAACACTTTCCGGGAGAGATCACTGCAAAAGGTGGTTCCCAACTTTCCATAATCCTGATCTGCACTGGAGAAGTATGGGTCCTCAATAAACTTTTATCATCAAAAAAGAATGAGTCCTGGGTATCCCTTGCCGGATGGCTTTTGGGAAAATTCAATGCCTCAAAATTATGGAATTCGTCTTCAATCTCAGGTCCTTCAACCACGGTGAATCCCATGGACTTAAATACATTGTAAATGTCTTCATATGTCTGATTTAAAATATGAGTTCTACCCGATTCTATGGGATAGGCATCTCGAGTAATATCGTTTAGTTTTATATTGAAAGCGTTTAAACGGAATTTCTCTTCATGTTCTTCAAAAAGTTCTTTTAGTTTATTTTGTACTTCATTGATCTTTTGGCCAAAATCTTTTCTCTCTTCCTTTGGCAAAGATGTGAGTTCTTTGAATAATTCCGTCACTTTTCCTTTTCTACCAATATATTTTGACTTTATCAAAGGAAGATCTCCCTTGTTTTTGATATTTTTGAGGTCATCTAACGCATCATTGTATATAGAATTAAGGTCCATTAATAGTACCTCCTTGTGAAATTCTCTATAGATCCGGATTTTTCTCTTTTTCTCATAAATATTTTCTTAATTATTCGCTAGAAAAATCCCTGCTAAAACAATGATCATAATCCCTATGCTCACTAATAAAAAGGGCTTGTCTTTTTTTATTTCTTTAGTGGAATTATCCTCTTGCTGAACTTTTTTCTCTGTATTAACCTCTATATTCTTCGTATTATCAATCTTTTCTTTGATCATTATTTTTTTTTTTCATTCTCGGAAACTGTAATATATGGTTTTAAATTTTGAAATGTCTTTTCTCCGATACGCGGAACATTCGTTATATCATGAATATTTTTAAATGGTCCGTTTTCCGTTCTGTAGTTTATAATATTCTGCGCGGTTTTCGGTCCTACCCTTGATAGGGTTTCAAGTTCTTTTTGCGATGCAGTATTAATATTAACTTTCTTTATATTGGGACTATAGGTGGTACTATTTTGTTTATTGCTTCCGACATTAGAAGTAGTGATTACCTCCCCTGAAACCATAATATGAGGTTTTAAATTCTGAAATGTCTTTTCTCCGATACGCGGGACATTTGTTATATCATGAATGGTTTTGAAAGCCCCGTTCTCATTTCTATAATTAATGATATTTTGAGCCGTTTTGGGACCGACCCGGGGTAATGTTTCCAGTTCCTTTGAAGATGCAGTATTAATATTTATCAAATTATTGTTTGAAACATTCTCCGAACTTTTTTCTACTTTCTCATTTGGAGTATTGCTTTTTATTACCTCACCCGAAACCATAATATATGATGCCATCTTTTCAAATGTTTTTTCACCAATACGCGGGACATTAACAATATCATGAATGGTCTTAAAAGCACCATGGGTTTTTCTATAGTTCAATATATTTTCTGCTGTTGCAGGACCCACCCTGGGTAAGCTAATGAGCTCTTCCTTATTCGCTTTGTTTATATCGACTTTTTGGATATCAGCAGGAACATTTACACTATAATCTTTTTTCCCGGATACCAGATCAATGTTTTCTTGTTTTAAAATCTCTGAAATTGTAAATACCTTATCCTTTTTAGGTTCGATTTTTATGGTTTTGCCATCGGTAATAAAAGAAATATTCCCATTATAATCGGTTCTTACAATCTTCATTTTAGGATTCTCATTATAGATCCTTATCAGTGTTTCTTTATGAGGGAAGCCGAATTTATTATTAGCCCCGCATGATAAAATACCGAAATCAGGGTTGACTGCTTTTAAAAACGGAGCGCTTGAAGCGCCTTTTGAACCATGATGACCGAACTTTAAAATATCAGCATGCAGGTTTTCACCATATTCTGCAATAATTCGGGATTCCTCTTTAAATTCTGCATCACCGGCCAATAAAAATTTAACATTTCCATACTTAATATAAAGAACAATTGATGTATTATTATTATTGGTCGGATATTTAACTTCATTCTCAGTAGGACCAAGTACATTGATCAAAACGCTGGCATCCCAATTTAAAATATCTTCATCACGAATTTCATGATATTTGATATTATTATCCTTAATGGCAAGCATAAAATTCTTATATGTCATTGAAGTATGGCTTTTGCCTGTATAATAGGCATTTTCAACAGGGAAATTATTCATAACATAGATCAAACCGCCAATATGATCCGCATCAGGATGTGTTCCTAAAATTCCGTCGATTTTTTTTATTCCATGTGATTTTAAATAAGGAACAATTATGTCTTTGCCGGCATCAAAATGGGAATAATAGATATCCTTTACAGGATCATAGTATGCAGGTTGACCGCCATCTACCAAATAATGCTTACCATTTGGCATTGATAGTAATATGCTGTCTCCTTGATTAATATTAAGGAATGTAACTGTTAATTCACCTGCACTTAATAAAACGGTGAACAATAGAGTTAATAAAATAAAAAATCTTTTCATCAATAAATTATCCTAATTTTGAAATAGCGAGAAACCAGACCAATACGGTAACTACTCCCAATATTACGATTAATATCGCACCGCCTGTTGAACCCTTTTGTTGGGCTTGAACAACTTGTTTCTCGTCTTTTTGCTCTATTGTTTTTTCAATTTCCTCAAAACTTTCACCGCTTTTCTTTTTGTACTTATCAAGATTCGTCTGATCACCTGCTTTTTTGTACTTGTCAAATTTTCCCATTCTTGCCTCCTATATTAAATAATAGATCTGATAAGAAATATCCTCTATACGATTTAGAGTGATTATCCTAACATGTTTATCATATATCTTTAATTCTTTATTTTGTTTTTTTCTCTTTTCACCAATGTTCTTCACAAAATTTTCCAGACCGGAAATCCCTTTTGCCTTATTTTCTTTAACAAATTCACTGGCATATAAAAACAAATATTTTATATTTTCAGCTTTTAACCTGCCTATCATTTTCCCCTCATCTACAAGTGAATGCAAATATTGTGTTTCATTTGTCAAAAGTTCTATTAAAATACCGGGATCATACTCATCTAATTCGCTAACGACCGTATCCACCAATTCTCTAAAATATCCAATTATCTCTCTATCTTTTAATGGGAAACGGGTTTTAAACCGATCTGATTCAACGTTTTCCTTGGATATGATGGAATAGATGTTCGTGCTCTCTTCAAGAGCGAGCTTTTCAAGCTGGACAAAAGTATTGAATTCTAATTGTAATGGTTTAATCTCAAGAAAGATGGTCTTCAGGACATTATTAACAGATAAATTTTCATTTCCGGTCAATTTTTCTGTTTTCATTTTTGCAACGAAATATACTAATTCAAGCATGGACATTACATCCTTTATTTCATCTCTGAATAGTAACTGATCCCCCATTACAAAAAACGGTATATTAGAGCCGGTAAAGACCTTTTTTAAGATAGTAAGTTGCCTATTGGACCTTACAACAACTGCCATCTTTTCATAGGGTACACCTTCTTGTACTTTCTTAATAATATTATTGACCACTAACGAGGTTTCATTTTGCTCATCTTCTTTTTCTAATCTTATTAGAGCTTTACCTTCAATATAATCATTAAAATCAGCAGTTTCAGCGGGTTCCAATTCTTCCACCAGTTCTCCGGTTTCAAAGAACATCTCTCTTTTTAATATCTCTTCAACATCTACGGGTTCCCGTTCATATTCCATAACAATACCGTTTTCGTAATCCTCTTTGAACTTATTGGAATAATTCTCTCCGGATATATTCCAACCATAGACATTTAACTTATATGCGGATGTAAAGGTAATATTTTTAACCCCTTCGGTCAATATTTTAATGAATTTATATTGCGAATGATTCGCATAATGATAATCATCGATAATTATCATTTTAAATTTGTTCTTATAATAGTCCAAAACCTCTGATGATTTTTCAAAAAGCTCTAAAACCATTCGGATAAGGTCATTTACATCACAAGTATTGTTCTTAAATAATTTATCCTGATAGATATGATAAATCGTTGCTATCTTCTTAGCTTTATCATCCTTAGCATCTTTTTCCGCTTGTTCGGGAGAAATAAGATCTCTCTTTAATGCAATGATCTCTCTTACAAGCGATGAAAAACCTATTTCATTGGAAGGAATCTTTGATTCCTCAAAGGACCTTTTGAGTAATAGCAATTGCTCTCTGGCTATCAATACCCTGAATTTGGGAGACGCTTTATAACCTATCTTCTCAATGTTAAGTGATCCAAAAACATAATCGTTCAATATCTCCAATGCTTGTGAATTATAGGTGTTAATATCCATATTGATTATCAATTTATCCGGTAGTGAATTTCCAATAGTGTCAATAATGGTACCGGCATTTGAATTTGAAAAAGCAAGTCCGAATATTTCGTCCGCTTTAATATTCCTTACTATCAAATGGTAGGCGATCCTATTGGAGATAATAGCCCTTTTTGAGGAAACCTCATCCCCGATTATCATTAGCGGACCATCAATAAAAGAATTATGAATAACTGCTTTTAACTGCATTGGAGAAAGGCGAAGTAAAAGATTTAATACTAATTTTTGTTCAAATACACTGAGTTCATATATTTCCTTTAAGAACTTCTCCTTACTTTCATCGTCAAGATCTTTAATTAAAAACAAGAAGTATTTCTGTTCTTTCTCACCGAAATTTTGTAAAAGTTCGCTCACTTTCATTTATTATCTCCTAAAATTATGTAAGGTTTAAGGGTTTCCAAGGTCTTCTCTCCAATTCGCGGCACATTAAGGAGATCTTCATAACTTCTGAAATTTCCATTTTCATTCCTGTAATCTATTATTGATTGGGCAAGTTTTGGGCCAACCCTTGGAAGTTCTTGTAATTTATCGAATGACGCTGTATTTATATTTATCTTGCCTTTATTTGTTGTCCTTGTTGCTACCGCAGATTGTCCACTTTTTTCACCATCATAAGAACCACAGTATATCAATGGTTTTAATGAAGCCATGGTCTTTGGTCCGATCCCACTTACATTCACAAGATCATCAACATTTTGGAAACCATTATGAGAATTTCTATAATCTATAATTGATTTTGATTTAACAGGTCCTATTCGAGGAAGTTTTTGGAGCTCTTCTGCTCCGGCATTATTTATATCGATCTTATTGGAATTATCCTCATTACTAACTGTATTTGTTTGAACTTTGGGTTCGGTGGTCTTAGCTGGTTCAGAAGTGGTGGTATTGGTCTTTTTAAGTGGTTCATATGTATAAGCAGGTTTCGTTGTAGTTGTTTTGGTCACCTTAGGCTGCGTGGTTGCAACCTTGGGTTTTACATAGGCTTTCTTTTTTCTTAAAGCCCTGTCCTTAGCAGCCAATTGTTTTTTAAGTTTTCCCCTCTCAATATTCATTTCCTGTTCTTTATTATAATTTCCGATTTCGCTTTTTAAATTCTCGGTCTTTGTAATAAGTTCAGTGTATAATTGCAAGGCTTCATTGTAATTATTTTCTGCAAATGTTACCTCAAGATGGTTCTGTTCTTTTTGCAGTGAAAGAAATTTTTTGGTAAAATGATTTGATGTATCCAGCTTTTCATAAGCATCCAATTTTGCTTTTAGGGCAACAACATTTTTTTGCAATATTTCGTGCTGCATATTGTTTTTCTTATTAAAATACTGGTCTCCAATAAAATAGAAAACAATTCCAAGGAGTATTAAAATTATCTCTATGATGATCACAGTAATCTGCTTTTGACTCATATTACATCCTCTACAAACTTTATATGTTATTTTAGCACATTTTTATAAAAATTCAAAATTATTTTGCTTTTTTTTTGGTTTTGTCATTCAGAGGGATCTCACCGCAGAGACGCAAAGTAATAAAAGTGCCAGGTTGCTTCTTTGCCTCTTTCAAACGAAAGAAACAGAAACAGTCAAAACTTGCGAAATCAAATGTTGAAACTTGATCCCTATATCTATCTTACATATTTTACAAATTCTTTTTCTTTTTCAATATAAGAATCAGTGCGACAAATTCAATAGCAACTTGTAAAACAAGGTCAAGAAGTACTTCATTTTTATTAGGATATCTTTCAAAAATGGCAATGAAAAAATAAGGCATTAGATCGTATGATATTTCCATCTTTTTGGCAAATTTCTTCAGATTCTTTTGCATACGCAATTTAGCGGGAGGGTAATTCATGGATGAATCCATTGCCTTTAATTTCTCTACCATTAAAAAATATGCTACACTTTCTTCCTTGGGAACACGCATCTTTTTTGCCTTTCGTATTATCTTATCATATTCGTCAATCAATGTTTCAGAAACCTCTTTCCCTAAAATATCAGTAAAATAGAATGTACTTATTTTTACATTCAAAAACTTAACATCCAGATCCTTCATATTTCCTCCTTTATTTATCCTACGCAATACTTAGCACTCATGTGCTAATTGTTTTCCTGATCTCAGCATCTAACCAAAACCTATCCGAATTGGATATCATGGGTATTGCCTTACCATCATCAAATATTACATTATTATAGCAGGTCTTTAATATTTTTGTGGATAAATAATTTGCAAAGATTTCTTCTTTATCCAGGTCATATTTTATCCCTGAATTTTTAAAAAAATAGTGCCCAAGTTCATGTGCTGCAACCGATTCTATCTTAAAATAATCAAAGAAACGGTCAAGACAGATCGTTGGATACCACTTATCTTCTATGGACATTAAAAAACCATCAGGAGAAAAAAAACCAAAAAAAATAACAAAGTCGGGATCCATTGGGGGAAATTGTTCTCTGAACCTAATGAGAACACTATCGATCTTTTCCAGGATAATATAAATATTTGCAAAGGAAAATCTTAGTTTTTCTTCTGTGAACTCCAATTGTACCATATCTTCTGCGGCAAAATGCGATTCGATATAGATGTTTTTGTACTCATGGAAAAATTGTTTTTTAAAATCATTCAATGAATTTTCAAATTCCAAAACATTCTTTGGAAGTTCCATTTTTTTCAAATCCTCAATAAAATTAATTATCATATTCTATCCTTTAATATTCAAAACCTATATGCGAATATGCCTATATGCCTATATGCGAATATGCGAATATTGGCATATACCATTTATTCTTTTTTAATATCTCTTTTCATTATTTCCAAACCCTTTTTAATTAATTCAATAACCTCTTTTTTCTTTAAACTATAATATACTTTATTTTCAATTGTTTTAAAAGAAACTATGTCAAGATCTCTTAATAACCTCAAATGTTTTGAAACAACAGTTTGTCTTTTATTTGTCAATTTTATTAATTCTGTAACATTCCTTGTACCACTTTCTAAAATATTAATTATCATAAACCTTGTTGAATTACCCAATAATTTGAACAATTGCAATGTTCTCTTCTCTTCTTCAGTTATTTTCACTGTTCCCTCCTTTATTTTTTTAATTCTCTCATAGATTTTTCAAATTCTGCTTTGTTTGGTGGTTTGCCGTGCCAGGCGGGATTATCTTCCATAAAAGAAACACCCTTACCTTTAATAGTGTGAGCAATTATGACTGTCTTTTTTTCTTTAAATTTTAAAGCATTTTCAAAACTATTAACAATATCCTCAAAATCATGACCATTTACCTCAATTACATTACAGCGGAAGCTCTTTAACCTATTTTTTAGTGGTGATTTTGTTTTGACTATTACATCACCTTCCAAGATATAACAGGTCTCTTTGTCGGAATAGTCCCAATCAAATTCCGATACTTCTTTTTCCCAAATAGGCCATTCTTCAACTTTTAATTGATCCAATTTTTCTTGTGATGGTTTTTCTACTATTATTCTCATAATATTCTCCTAAACAGGTTTGTATATTATAACTAATTTTCCAAGTTTTTGTCAAGTTTAATTTTTTTCTTGATTTATTTCATTTATTTTTATAAAATATGATTATGAAAGCATTGTTAAAAAAGTATGATACCCATAACTTGTTTGAATTGTTGAATACTTCTGCTGATCATATTGTATGGTCTTTAAAGAATTTCCCCAATATTAGACCTCGCGCCAAATATGATAAAATAGTGATAATGGGAATGGGTGGCTCTGCCATTTCCGGGATCATCGCTAAATCCTTTTTGGAAAAAATACTATCTATACCAATCATTGTTCTTTCTCAAGATACTTTACCCAAATACAGTGATGATAAAACTCTCCTCATTCCAATATCCTATTCCGGTGGGACGAAAGAAACAAAACGAATGATATCACAGTGCAATAAATGCTCCATTTACGGTATTTCTACAAACAGCAAACTTACAAAAAAGGTTATAATTATACCAAAAGGATTACCACCCCGTTTCGGTTTTTATTATCTTTTCTCAAATTTACTCCTTCTTGTTGGTCGCATTTTCAATATTCCCGATATTGAAGTTCATCTCCGCACAACAGTTGAGTTGCTGAGAGAAAGGGAAAAAGAGTTTTCAAAAAAACACTCGTTGCCATGGGAAATGGCAACCCAATTGCAGAACAAACCCATTTTGATATATGCTCCTTCCATATTAAAGGGTGTTGCTTATAGATGGAAAACCCAATTTAATGAGAATTCCAAACATTTTGCTTTTTATAATTATTTTCCCGAACTCTGTCATAATGAGATCGTGCCGTTCATAAATGGTAAGCAGGGCTTTCACCTTGTTTCTTTAAGAAGCGGGGAAGAAACAAAAATTGAAAAGTTGGATAGCGATTTCTTCAAAAGTTACATTGATTTTGAAATTGAGTTCAACTCTGAGAATTTCATTCAAGAGCTGCTGCAGCTTATCCTTTTGGGAGATTATGTTTCATTTTATCTCGGCTTATTAAAGGGTGTAAACCCCTATGATATAGACCTCATTGATCAGTTAAAGAAAACATTGAATTCCAATGAAACAAATTGAAATTAAAAATGGATTCGTATATATACCAACCTCCATCGCATCAGCAACTACTTCCCTAATTTTCGCAGGAGAAAAGGATACTATTATGATGGACTGCGGGGATGGGACACTAACATTTCTGTTAAATAAAAAGATAGAAAATATCAGTGAAATATTCATTTCACACGATCACATGGACCATATTGGGGGGCTTTTATCAATATTAGCATATTTTAAAATAAAAAAAATATTTCCTAATATTTACCATCCGAAAAATTCATTGGTGATAAGATTGATCAAAGAATATTTTCAGAAAAGATACAAAAAACAAATCTTTAAATTTATTGAAATGAAAGAAGGAAAAATTATCAAGTTCAATTGGGGAAATATATTACCACATAAAGCCCAACACTCATCTAAGAGCTATCCTTTAAATGCACTCTGTTTTGAAATGGAATTCTTAGAAAATTCGATTTTCTATAGTGGCGACACGGGTTATTTTGAAAAATTGAAAAATTATATAGAAAATAAGGATATTGCTTTCATTGAAGCATCATACAAGGAAAAAGAACGGGATATGTCTGATTTTCATCTATCTTTAAAAAAAGCGAATATGCTTGGTAAATTGACAAAAAATTATTATTTAATTCATAAGGAGGAATGATATGGCAATGGGAGAAGATAAGTTGTTTAATATAGAAT
>JAGGYO010000351.1 GCA_021162505.1 bacterium | reverse complement strand
TTCCTTCACTAAGTAGATTACCAAACATTATTTTAACGGGATTAAAATATGAAAAATCTTTTATCATAAAGCACCTCTTTTTTGCATACGCTTTAAATTATCACAATTAATCACCAATGTCAACAATGGGCAAATCGAAAATATATACTCGATTCAAGATGTTTTGATTGTAATGAATTATCCGGAACATATATCCGAACATTTGAACTATCACCGGAAATTTGCATTCAATCTACATCCATTCTACCGAATTTTACATTTTCAAGCAGGTTAAATATGGAAAATTTGAAAAAGGAATAATTAATGCATGTATTATGCCGTAACAACATCTTCATTTTCTAATTTCTTGCCAAAGAAAAGAGACACAAACAACAATATCAATGATAACACAAGAGTTATGATTACAGTTGTCCATTTCGGATTAAATGCAGTAATATTTGCCGATGAATAAAAGAGGAATCCGAATATTATCAAGGGCAGTATGAATGAAAATATCCTATATTTGTTACTTGCAAACGATATCAATCCCATTATCAAAACTATCGAGAACCCGAAAATCGGAATGGAAGTTAAAAGCATTATTAAACTTTGTGAGCTCGGAAGAACAATAATATGATTGGAATACAGTAAATTAAAAGCAGTTATTATGATAATCTGATCCAAAATAACAAGAATGTATGAAACAAGTGCTATTGCCAATGATTTCCCGATAAGAACATCGAATAGCGAAATTGGAGTTGTTAACAATGTCTCCAATAATCTTGTTATTTTATCATAATAAAAAACATCGCTTAATAAAATCATCGAAAACAGAAGAACCCATGAAAAAGCAAAATTAGATGCGCTAAAACTTAACAGAACACTTCCTACCGTATAAATATTCCCTCTTTTAAGAGCACTGTTAAACATCGGAATTAAAATTATAACAGGAAGAATAAATTAAAACAGTATATAAAGAAGTTTGTTTTTTACGATATTTTTTATCTCTTTTTTTACTATTTTATTATTCATTATTTTCCTCCATTATTTTTTTGTATATCATCTCCAGCGATGAAATTCTCCTTTTAAAACCGAGTATGGGAATATCTTTTTTTACAAGTTTTTTATTGATTTCTGAAATCGGAATATCCCGTTTTATCAATATTCCCCTTTCTAACTTTTCCACGCTTTCTTTAGGAATCCAACTGCAAATTAGATTATACGCCACATCAACATATTCTTTATCAATATCTATTTCAAACACAATATTTCCGTATTTATTTACGATATCTCGTACGGTTCCGATGTCTAACAATTCCCCTTTTCTTAAAATGGCTATACGGTTACATATTCCTTCTATCTCATTAAGATTATGGGAACTCAAAAACACGGTAGTCCCTTCTCTCGCCTTTTCTTTTAACAGGCTTTTGATAGAATCCTGTGATAACGGATCAAGCCCTGCTGTGGGTTCATCCAATATTAAAATTTTCGGATTTGTAATGAGAGCCCTTATTATCGAAGCTTTTTGTCTCATTCCTTTGGATAACTTTGAAACGTTTATATTTTCTTTATCGGCTAAATTAAATCTTTCCAATAACGGTAAATACCTTTCTTTCGCCGTTTTTCCCGAAACTTCGTATAGAGAAGAATAAAAAAGAAAATTCTCTCTTACGGTAAGAGATTCGTATAACCCGTATGTATCTTGCACACACGAAAATATCTTATGTACTTCGATATTTTTATACGGATTTTTATCGGCTATTTTCACTGAGCCCGATGTCGGCTTTAATAAGCCGGTCATTAATCTGATTGATGTTGTCTTTCCCGCACCGTTTTCTCCGATAAACCCGAAAACCTCTCCCTCTTTCACTTCAAACGATACGTTATCCAAAGCCCTAAGCTCTTTGAAACACTTTGTTACTCCATCAAATTTAATCATAATTGCCTACTGATAAAAATCACTTAATTACAAAATTAAGATATTTATTGATATTAACACTTTTTCCCCATTCACAGATTTTTCCTTGATCTCGCATTGCTAAAACAGCTCTAACAAAACACCCATTACAATAAGAATAATATGGACAGCCCTCGCATATTTTTCCGCCGGGCTGAATAAGATTGGACCAATAGTATCCTTGTTCCGAGTTTAATGCTATTTCCGGAGCATCTTTTATATTTCCAAAAGGTATAAATTCTTTTTGCAAGAAAGAACATGGTCTTAAATCTCCAAACGGAGATATAACCATATTTTTATGCCCAGCTCCACAGTTACCAAAAGCTATTTTATCTTTAATCTGTTCATAAGGAATAATAGGGACAAAACCTTTGTATTTATTAACTAACTCTTGAGAATGCATTAAATTTATTTGGTTATTATTATAATCATACACTTTACTTTCAGTATTTTCTCCCCTTCCTGTTGGCTGCGTATTATCCCAATTAAATGAATTAACTCCTAATTGTCGTGCAAAATCTAAAGTCTTTTCCAAATAGTCAACATTCTGCTTCATCAATGCCATACTTATCCGCACAAAATAACCTAATTTAACAAGGCTTTTAATTCCCTTTATTGTTAAATCAAATGAACCTTTTACTCCCGTAATTCCATCATGTATATTTCCCGATGGTCCATATAAACTAACGCTAAAAAACATCTTTTTGGCAGTCCCTTTTTCTCTTGATAATTCAGTTAATTCATCTATATATCTATATATTAAGGTACCATTGGTTAATATTCCTACCTGATCAAAGTGATTTACTGAATAAAGTAGTATTGGTAAGAAATCAGGGTGTGTAAGAGGCTCTCC
>JAGGYO010000336.1 GCA_021162505.1 bacterium | reverse complement strand
GCATTAAATGTAATTGATAAAAATATAAAAATTATTAATGCTTCTAAGTGTATCATCATTCCCGGCTATATTGACCAACATGTTCATATTAATGGCGCCGGTGGCGAGGGGGGACCTCAATATCGAACTCCGCCTGTCCCATTCAGTGAATTTGTGAAAGCAGGTATAACATCAGTGGTAGGGTTGTTGGGTACAGATGGATTTGCCAGATCATTAAAAGCCCTTTTGATGAAGGCAAGAGAATTGGAACAGGAAGGGATAAGTACCTGGATATATACCGGGGCATACGAATATCCTTCACCAACAATTACCGAAAGCGTTTTATCTGATATTATTTTAATTGATAAGGTTATTGGTTTAAAAATAGCTTTGTCCGACCATCGAGCTTTCCATCCCACGGTAGATGAATTTAGAAGAGCCACCTCTGAGGCAAGAGCCGGTGGAGTACTTGCGGGAAAAGTAGGTGTGGTTCATATACATATGGGAGGTGAAAAACAGGGTTTAAGTTACTTGTTTGATATAATTGGAAACACGGAAATACCCATAGAACAGTTTGCGCCAACTCATTTAAATAAAAAAGATAAAGAGCTTTTTAAGCAAGTTGTGGAATTTGGCAAAATGGGTGGATATATAGATTTAACTGCCGGCGTTTCAGGGGAAGAAAAATCAAGTAAATCCATAAAACCCGGCAAAGCTATTAAAAAACTACTGAAAAATGGTGTTTCAATAGAAAAAATTACAATTAGTTCCGATGGCAATGGCAGTCTCCCAAAATTTAATGAAAAGAAAGAGTTTGTTGGTATGCGTATTGCATCAGTCTCGTCTCTGCATAAGGAATTTATTAATATGGTAAAAGAAGAAAATATTTCTATAAAAGAGGCGATTCAGGTAACTTCTACAAATATTGCTAAACATTTAAAATTGGATAAAAAGGGAGAAATAAGAACAGGAAAAGATGCAGATATTATCGTTTTGGATAAAGATACGCTTAAAATAAAACATGTTATTGCCCGAGGTAAAACGTTAATGGAAGATGAAGAGGTCGTAAAATTTGGAATCTTTGAAAAAGAATAATGTCATGGGATGATTAATCTGAATGTAAATTGAGGATTTGGCTAATGATAAAAAAAGCAATGCAACCACCTGTATGTGCCCCGAAAGTCGAAGAGTTTATGTTGAAACCGGAATATTGGATAGAAAAAATCGGGGATGCAGAAAAACTAATTTTAAATAATAAAGAGATAATAGAATTCAATAAAAAATCCTTTAGAAAAATGAAATTCAAAGGATTTGAAGAATGGTTATATGATTTAAGAAAATATCCTAAAAAAATAACTAAAGAAAAATTCTTGAATATCATGAATACCTATTCATCTAAAGAAGTATTTCCCAGCAAGACTTGCTATGATATCCACGCTAATAAAATTCCGGAAACAGTAAAAAAAGAGGTTCTCTATCAAGCCAATTTTGATGGTATTCCTGATGAGATTTCAGTAGAATGGGGAATGTTAATAAAAAGGGAAGAAGTGATGGCTTTCCCCACTGATATAGTTTTTGCTGAAGAATCGGAAAGTATCGATTTAAATCTTTTTCAACTTACCATCCTGCCAGTGGGGAGTCCTGTAGTAATTTTACATCAAAGCAAAAACGGAAAGTGGTATTATATTCAAAGCATGATTTATAAAGGGTGGGTTAAAAAAGAAAACATCGCTCTGGCAAAAAACGAAAAAGAAATATTTGATTATGCAAATTCAGATAAATTCTTAATTGCAACAGAGAGCAGAATCGAAACAGAACCTAATCCTTTCATAAGGGAAATATCCAATATTATATTTCAAATGGGAGATAAAATTCCTTTAATTGAATTTGACAAGATTCCGGAATCAATTCCCCTTGGTAATTTGCATGCCCAATCTGCAGAAGGTTGCTATGTAGTAAAGATACCTATAAAGGACGAAGACGGATATCTTCAATTCAAATTAGCCTTAATCGCCCGCTCAAACGAGCTTTGTGAAGGTTATCTTCCTTATACCAGGGAAAATATAATTCGGCAGGCATTTAAGTTATTGGGAGAAAGATATGGATGGAATGGTATGTTTATAAGAAGAGATTGCTCCCAGTTTATTATGAATATTTATAGAACTATGAATATTATTATCCCCAGTTATACTAAGATGCAAGAGGAAGGAGCCGCCGGAAAATCTATTAAGTTTAGCGGTTCCATTAAGGATAGAGAGAATATACTAAATCAGTTAAAACCCGGTAATCCACTCCATTTGAAAGGGCATGTAGTAATGTATTTAGGTAAAGCTGCAAATAATCATTACATAATTCATTCCGGTGCCGGATACGGAATAAAAAACGAAGATAGAAGTGTAAAACCGGTAACCGTACATGGGGTTTTTATTACAGAAGTACATCAATTACTTATGAGTGGTGAGAAAAGCTATTTGGAGGCATTTACAACTGCCCAAAAATTTCAATAATTATTAAATATATTTTCTTATTAGGAGGTGGTACC
The DNA here is from genome assembly GCA_021162505.1 of bacterium. Lineage (GTDB taxonomy): Bacteria > AUK180 > AUK180 > AUK180 > AUK180 > AUK180. The sequence goes on along the minus strand of JAGGYO010000336.1, from coordinate 506 downwards.
TGAAAAAATAAAATGGAAAAGAATTTACTTTAAAGGAGGCGATGCCATAAGCAAATTAATAGTTTTTACTTTCTAAAATAATTAAATAATTTAAAGGAGATATTTATTATGTTTAAAAAAGAGTTAATATTAACAATGCTACTTATGACATTTCTTTTGTTTGCCTGCACGGCAAATGCAGCTATTCCAAATGACACTTTGGTTATCGGGGCAAATACAGAAATATATATTACCCAGGATCCCGCAGTATCTTTTGAAGTTTTGCCCAATGCTACGCTGAAAAATATGTACGCCGCACTCGTAAGGATTGAAATTGAGGATGAAAAATTTGTAGTAGTACCGGATCTTGCTGAGAGTTGGGAGCTTGCGCCTGATGGTAAAACCTGGACATTTCATCTACGCAAAGGATTAGTCTTTGCCAATGGTGACCCTTTAAAAGCGGATGCAGTTGTTTATTCTTTCCAAAGAGTCTTAAGGCTGGAGAAGTCACCTTGTTGGCTTTACTC
>JAGGYO010000358.1 GCA_021162505.1 bacterium | reverse complement strand
TGCCATATCTTCTCCTTTAAATTAATAGTTTAACTTTATACCATGCGTACTTCTTTGCATTATAGCACATAATACAAAAACTTTTAATATAATTATCACAAAATAAAAAAACTTTTCTAATGGTCTATAGGATATATAACCGTGCCGCCTTTTTCTGCCACACATTTTTTATAACCCTCATATGCATCTTCTTCATTTGTATAACCATGTTTATTCCAACCTAAATCACTCATATGTCCGTTCCAACAACTATTGTTAATAGAAGTATTCGGATTAGTACAACCATTTCCTACAATTAGAGCCACTGCGGCTATAATAGCAATAACAAGTATTATTGATTGAGTTTCCGCGCTATAAAAAAAATTTTCTACATCTTGCCATGTATCAAGATAATCGGGAGCAATAAACTGTGTCTCTTTTTGTAAATTCAATATTTCCGAAGTAACTCGTATTATTGCATTAATTACACCCGTTGTAATTTCATTAGATGTTAATGGAATATTATTTGCCAATTGTTCTAATTTTTTGGAGATACCATTATAATTTTTTTTATTTGAAAGCGTATAAGATGATGATATGGCTGTAAGATTATTTATAAATTTTTTCCCCTCATGTTCATCATTAAAATATATTTCGCCATTTTTATAACCCGCTAATATTGAATTAATAAAATACATTTCTGAGGGTAATTCCTTAAAATGTTCAATAAAAAAATCATTATAATATTCCTTTTTTATAATTATTGGAATAACAAAAGGTTTTTCTTCATTATTTGAAGACAAAGTATAATTTGAATTATTTTTTTGAGGTGTTGTTTGTAAATCCGTATCGGATTTTGAGCAACCGGCAAAAATAATTAAACCCAGAACCAAAACCAAACTAAAGTATTTTAAAAAAGTTCTTTTCATATAAACCTCCTATTTTTTGTTTTATGAATAAAATCCGATTTTTTCTTTATAACCAAACCAAATCATAACCATAATATTTTCAAAGAACAGTTTCATTCTCCCACACAATTTTGTGTGGGAATAACCGAAGAAATTTAGTTTTTCTTATGGAAATGTCCTTTATATAAAGAGCAACCGAATTTAATTTCTTTGTGTTATAATTTCTGTTTAGAGTGAGTATAACAAGAGTTGTAGAGAACGGGGGGGGGGGGATAAATTTAATTTTAAGTAATTTTGGACAATTAAGTTGATTTTCCTCTCTTCTTTTCATTACCGAATTGTAATTCATTATACCATTTTAGAATTTAAAGTCAAGTATTTTTTGAAAAATTTATTATTTTATAAAGAAATGATGGTATGAAAGAAGTTTTGAGTTGTAAAAACAGTATAATGAGTAGATGAGTAAATGGGTATATGGGTAAATGGGTTTATGAGTAGATGAGTGAATAAAGATTTGAGAAAAAAAATAAAAAGCAATGGAATAACCACGGAGAACACCTGTCTGCGTGCGGACACGCACAGGCAGGCAGAGCACATTGAGGTTAAGTGAAAATCAAAATTAATAATACGATAGTTCCAAGACTATGGGACTATGCAATTAAAAAAAACAAGATAGATTCCGTATCAAGTACGGAATGACATGTAAAAATGAGATTCCTACGCTTTATAAGAAATATTTCTATTAAAATTTTGAGATCAATGTCAAAATATCTTTGAAAAAAATCGGGTTATAACTTTCACCCTGATATTTTGAAAAAATGGTTATGTCTCCTATCCGGCAGTAGCAAAAATTCCATTGGTGTAAGATGAAAGAAGGTGGCACCCTATTAAAAGTAGAAATATTTTAAAAAAAATGATATAATTGGACATGAAAAGATCATTAAGGGATGACAAAATTAAATTAACAGTATTCAAATATTTAAACAATAAGGAGTTATTATGAAAAAAGAAATAGTAGTTAGATCTCCGTCCTTTGGACTAATGCATTTTACCGGTGTATTGGCAGAACTTATTGAAACACCAGAACTTCAGCGTTTATCCACTATCAGGCAATTGGGACCCTTATATATCGTTTATCCCGGCGCTCAACACATGCGCCTTTTGCATGCAATGGAGGTTTCCTATACTGCCATGACCATTTCGAAACATTTAAAACTGCCTCAGGATGAGATCGAGTGTCTCGGCATTGCCGGTCTGCTGCATGATCTTGGACATGGTCCCTATTCACATTCCACGGAGATTCTCTTCAATGAATTATTTAATGAGGATCACATGGATTTTACATGTAAGCTTATTACAGGAGAGGTGATCTTACCGGTTTCAAAAGAGGAAAAAACCCTATTGAAATTCGGGCAAATTCCTGAAATATTAAAAAAACATGGGCATGATCCTATTGTTGTATCAAAACTTATTAGGAAAAAATTTACACGAAAACCCTATATGCAGCAGCTGATATTCGGTGCTATTGATGCAGATCAATTGGCATTTTTAACAACGGATAGCAGATTTTCCGGAGTGAATTACGGAGATATTTCACTGGATACTATCACTGAATTTTTTAAATTAGAACAAATGAAAGATGGAAAAACATATCTTTTCGCATCGGAAAAAGCCATCCCTGCAATAGTTGATATGATAATGGCGCGATTATCAATGTATAATTTTTATTTGACCGACACGGGTCTTGTCATTGGAAATATGATCCAATCTGCAATTAAAAAAGCATATAAGAATGGAGAATTGAAAAATTTTTATGTTTATACTGATGATGAATTAAGAACACATCTTTTGGAGTCAAAGATACCTTTTGTCAGAGAAATGGGCATTAGGATCAAGTTTCGAAAACTTTTTAAGATCGCCTACCGTATAAAGAAAGTTTATTCTTCAAAACAAATGGATTTCTTTGATAAATTAAAAAAAGATGCACTTTGGGGAAATTATGATATAGAAAAATATAATAAAAATAAAATTCTATTGAAAAAATTCAATGAAATGGGAGAAGAAAAAATTAGAGAATTTATTTTTAATAAGTTAGATGACGGCAAAATTACAAGAGACCATATCTTTATTAATTTAAAATCACTTGAAAATATTGAACTTACTGAACCGAGATTAAAAGAAGCAAGGGAAATACAAATTATCAGGGATGGCAAAAGAACAACCTTTGGTGAACTGGAACCTTTCTTTACACTCTTTATCGAGAATGCAACACCGGTTCCTGCAACTTTTTATATTGCTGTCCCACCTGAATACAAGAAGAAAGCAAAAGAAATTATGGAAAAACTTGAAGAAGAACTCCTAAATGAGTGAGAATTGAGAATTAAAAAACAGTATTCAGTATGCAGTATACAGTATTCTGTAAAAATAAATACAAATTGAATTTATTAAACTTAGCAATGAGATTCTTCTTGACTTTTTCAGTGCTTTACCTTACTCGGTTTATTATAGCGAACAATCAAAGGTAGAAAACTATTTTGAATTTTAAGAATTTTGTGATAAAATACAAGTGAATAGGAGTTAATATGAGTAGTTCTCTTAGTGTCTTATTAAAAGGGCTGGAAAACATTATAAATAATAGGGGTTTACTATGATGAAAATAGGAGATATCTTAAAAAAATATGAATTGATCGACGAAGAAAAGCTGCAGACTGCTTTGGATTACCAGAAGGAGAATCCGGCTCGTCTTGGAGAGATATTTATTAAGTTAAAAATTATTACGGAAGATGATCTTTTTTGGGCACTTTCAAATCAATTTGACCTGCCCTATATCAATCTTAAAGCGGATATGGTGGATGTTTCATTAATGAATATGTTCCCCGAACAGCTTATTAAAGAAGCACATTTTTTGCCCTTGATCAAATTTTTTAATGAATTAACCGTAGCAATGACCGATCCTACTGATGGAGAACTAATAGAAAAAATTAAGAATATTTCCAATTGTAGTGTAAACATATCTCTTTGTTCTTATAAAGATATGGATCTGATCAAGGAAAAGGTGCTTGCCATATGGGAAGGAAGAGAGGTAAATCTTGCCGACTCTCTGCGTTTGTTCTTTGAACCGATCCATGAAAGTTTGATCAATAAATTGATGGCAGATACTTCAATGACCTCTCTGATAATATTTCTTTTTGATGAAATGATAAAGAGCAATATTAATTCTTTGGTCATTATAAAAACATTGACAAAACTTAATTTTTATTTCAATTACCGGGGATTAAAAAATTTGAAATTTAGTACTTCTCCGCAATATTGGGCATTGCTCATTGAGAAGTTTGAAGAATTACAAAGATTATCAGACACAGGAAAAATAATGATCAAAAGGGATAAGGATTACTCTTTTACTTATGAGAAGATATCTGAAAACACTATTACATTAAGTAAGATCTTTGAAGTTCATAGGATCGATAATTTTGAAAATCTCGGGCTGAATAAAGAGCAAAAGGTAATACTTGACAATATACTTCCTTTTAGAAGAGGACTTTGTGTATTCTCGTCTCCTGACAAAAATTTTTCAAGAAAACTTGCTTATAATATTATGAACTTTACTAATGCCAGAAATACTATTATTGCAAAATTAGACGGGAATGTAATACTTGAAGGTTTTGAAAATGTAATAGAGTTGAAAGATATTGATTCTTTAAAAAGACTGGACGATTATGATGTTCTCGTTACTACCACAGATGAAATGAGCATGAATGATATAACACATATAGTGGAAGAAGGCAAACTGGTCATGCTAATTTCTCATACATCGTTAAGCGGTAATTTTATTGATTATTTTTATGAGAGTGCCGGGGATTTTAGAAGAATACTCCCACATCTGAAATTATTGGTAACCTCCATTGTGGTCCCTACTCTGTGTCCGGAATGTAAAAAAGAAGTGGAATTCCCGTATATTCCCAAGGATCTTTTTAATTTTTATAGGGATGTAAAATTTTATATTTCTGATGGATGCGAGAAGTGTAATTATTCAGGATATAATGGATTCAAAGAGTTAAACGAACTCATATTTATTGATAAAAATATGAGAAAGATGTTAACAGAGAAATTGCCGGCAGAAGATCTCTTTGATTCATTGAAATCATCAAAATTCATTGGATTACAGGAGAAACTTTTGGAATTGGCAAAAGAAGGGGAAATCCCCTATTACTTTTTATTTTAGGAGGCGATCATGGCTGAAAATTATAGAATGAGAGAACTTTTATCGGCATTAGTAAAGAACAATGGTTCTGATCTTCATCTCACCGTTTCACTACCTCCTGCCATAAGGGTTCATGGTTCATTAATAAAAATGAACTTACCAAAATTGACGAATACCGAGATCAAACGCTTAGTAGGAGAGATCTTAACGGACAAGCAGAGAATTGCCTTAGAAGAAAATTTGGAGCTTGATTGTGCATATGAGATAGAAAATTTTTCTCGATTTAGAGTAAATGTATTTTATACAAGACTTGGTTTGGCTGCTGTACTTAGAGTTATTCCCACTAAGATCAAAACATTGGCGGAATTAGGTATCCCAGCTTATTTAGAGGATCTCGCACAAAAACATAAGGGACTTGTTCTGGTCACGGGACCTACGGGTTCAGGGAAATCTACCACCTTAGCGGCAATTGTCCACAAAGCAAATGAAACGAGAAAAGACCATATTCTCACCATTGAAGACCCCATTGAGTTTGTTCATAAACCCTTAAATTGTATTGTTAATCAAAGGGAGATCGGGTCAAATACAAAAGGTTTCGGAAATGCCCTACGAAGTGCTCTCCGTGAGGATCCGGATATTATTCTGGTTGGCGAGATGAGAGATTATGAGACCATTTCTCTTGCTATTACCGCCGCTGAGACGGGTCACCTTGTTTTTGCCACTTTACATACGAATTCTGCAGCTTCGGCTATTGACAGGATCATTGATGTTTTTCCCCCTCATCAGCAATCACAGATCAGAACTCAGTTAGCTGAAACCATTCTTTCCATTATAGCCCAGCAGCTTATTCCCACGAAAGATAAACGGGGGAGAGTTGCAGCCATTGAGGTATTGATGGGGACATATCCGGTTAAGAGTTTAGTACGAGAAGGGAAGACCTTTCAATTGAACACTGTTATTCAGACAAGTACCAAGGACGGTATGATCCTAATGGATCAATCATTAAAGAACCTATTGAAACGAAATATTATTTCCGGCAAAGAGGCTTACCATAGAGCATTAGACAAGAAGCAATTCGAAGGTTTTTTAAAAGGAGGTTAGAATGTGTGGTATCGTTGGATATATAGGTGATAAAAATGCAGTAAAAGCCGTTATTCACGGTTTACATAAATTAGAATATCGTGGTTATGATTCTGTTGGAATAGGCGTTATTGAAAAGAATAAAGTTAAAATATATAAGGATAAAGGTCGTGTTAAAACATTAGATAATATTGTTCCGAAAAATTTAAACACTTCTCTTGCAATCGGACATACTCGATGGGCAACACACGGAAAACCATCAAAATTAAATGCTCATCCTCAGAGTGATTGTAAAAATGAAATAGCAATAGTTCATAACGGAATCATTGAGAATTTCGGTGAATTGAAACAAATCCTAAAAAAAGAAGGCCATAATTTTAAGTCAGAGACAGATTCAGAAGTTTTAGCACATCTTATAGAAAAATTTTATGGTGAAACAAAAGACCTTGCAAAAGCAGTTAAAATTACCCTTGATAAAATAAACGGAACATACGGTATTGTTGTGATCTCGTCAAAAGAACCCGACAAAATGATTGTTGCCAGAAGTTCTTCACCCATCATTATAGGAGTTGGAAAAGGAGAAAATTTTGTAGCATCTGATGCAACAGCGGTTATTAAATATACCAAAAAGATCATTTATATTGATGACGGCGAGATGGCGATTGTTACAAAAGATAATATTGATATTTTCAATAAAGATAATATCAGGATCGATAAAAAAATAGAATCACTTAATTGGAGTGCAAAAGAGGTTGAGAAAAATGGTTATCCCACATTTATGTTAAAGGAGATCTATGAACAACCTAAGAGCTTTACAAATACGCTTGCCGGACATATTGATCTTGAAAACGGAACTTCACATTTGGGTGGTATGCAAAACCTTTTTCCCGATAATGAAATTCATAATATCAAAAGGATCGTTATTATCGGTTGCGGTACCTCATGGCACGCCGGTTTAATGGGTGAGTATTACTTTGAGAATATGACGGGGTTACCTACGGAAGTGGAATATGCATCTGAATTTAGATACAGGAACCCTGCAATTGATAGTGAAACATTTGTTATTGGTATCTCTCAATCGGGTGAAACTGCTGATACACTGGCAGCACTTAGAGAAGCCAAGGGTAAAGGTGCAAAGGTTTTTGGAATTGTTAATGTGGTTGGTTCAACCATTTCTCGTGAGGTTGATGAAGGTCTTTATATCCATGTGGGTCCGGAGATCGGTGTTGCCTCTACAAAAGCATTCTTATCGCAAGTATTGGCTTTATTTCTTGTTTCTCTTTATATAGGCAGGAAAAAAAGATTATCCATTGAAGATGGTATAAAATTCGGAAAACAACTTCAAAAAATACCGAGTATTATAGACGAGGTTTTGCAAAGCACTCAGGCACAAATAAAAAAAATAGCCGATAAATACTGTAAGTATACTAATTTCTTATATCTTGGGAGAGGTTTTAATTTTCCCGTTGCCTTGGAAGGAGCATTAAAATTAAAGGAGATATCCTATGTCCATGCGGAAGGATATCCTGCCGGTGAAATGAAACATGGACCCATTGCACTTATAGATAAGGATTTCCCTACATTCTTCATCGCTCCCAATGATAATTTTTTTCAAAAATCAATTTCCAATATACAAGAGATCAAAGCAAGAAACGGTAAACTTATTCTTCTAACAGATGATAATGCCAAAGTTGATGAAGGACTTGTTGATGATATTATCAGAATACCCACTATTGATGAGGAATTTTATCCTTTTATTGAAACCATTCCGGTACAGCTATTTGCATATTATATTGCAATTAAAAAAAACCGAGATGTCGATAAACCGAGGAATCTGGCAAAATCAGTCACAGTAGAATGAGGTTTGGAATTTTACTATCGTATTTAATCTTCTTTTTAGGCAAAATCTTAACTTTCAGGAATAATATAAAACTTATTGTGCATCCATTGACAAAAGACAGATTGAATAAAAAATTACCTTTAATTTTTGTTTTTTGGCACCACGATATCCCATTATTCATATTTTTTTTCAAAAATACGGGGTATTATCCATTGATCAGCTATTCAAAGGATGGACAGCTATTAATCCCAATATTAAACAGATTCAAATACGGTGTGATTAGAGGATCATCCACTAGAGGGAACTTGAATGCTTTAAAAACCGGTATTAAAATTTTGAAAGAGGGTAAATCCATTGTTCTGACCCCAGATGGTCCCTTAGGTCCTCGTTATTCTTTTAAAAAAGGTGCTATATATTATGCAAAGAATACCGGAGTCCCCATTGTCCCTGTTTCTTCAGCATTGCAGAATAAATGGATAGTAAATAGCTGGGATAAAATGGAGATTCCCAAACCCTTCGGCTTGGGGGTAATATCAATGGGCCCGCCCATATTCATAGAAAAAACAGGTAATATTGATCATAAGATCTTATCCGTGAAAAATAAATTGCTGGATCTTGAAAAGAAAAGTGAAAATATACTTGCTAAAAGAATTTCAATATACCGTAAAAAATAATAAATAATCCAAAGGACATTTTTACAAAAAGAGAAGATATTCTTCCCATCAAGGCACCTTTAGATGCCTTGATGGATCTTTTAAGCTCCTTTTTATAAAGAAGCATTTCACCTGAAAGACACCCTAAAAATGTTCCAATAAATATTCCCATGATTGCACCGATCACAGGAATAACACTATTTATCACTATGCCTAGAACAATGGAAAATATCACCGAAAATGCTATTGACCATGGAGATGCCTTTGCCTTTTTTGCCCCCCATATACTTATGAGATAATCCAATATTTCAGATAATATAGCAAGGGAAAACCCTAATATTATAAACCAAAGTGGAAATCGTTTTACCAATAAGAAGAATATTAAGTTGGCGAAATTAATGACCCAAATGCCACCCAATCCAAGAATTAACAGTAAAAATCCTAAAATGTAAATAAGAATGAGAAGTATTTTTAAAAAAATCAATTACTTCTTAGTGAACTCCAAAACAATGGGTGCTGCTATATATATTGATGAGTATGTACCCGTTACAATACCAACAAGAAATGCGATTGAAAATTCTTTCAATACCGTTCCTGAGAATATGAATAAACTCAATACCACAACAAATGTTGTCAATGATGTAAGAAATGTCCTGGAAAGGGTTTTATTAATAGCAATATTTATAAGATCTCCTAATGTTCCCTTTTGGAATTTTCTGATCTCTCGTATCCTATCATCTACAACAATAGTATCATTCAATGAATAACCAATAAGGGTGAGAAGTGCCACAATTACCGGAAGGTTGATCTCCAAATGGAATATGGCGAATACTGTTAGTGTAATCAGAATATCATGTATCAATGCAGCGATGGCACCAATTGAATAGATGAACTCAAATCTCAATGAGATATATATCAAAATACCGATAAGTGCAAAGAATAGAGCATAGATAGCCGTTGATTGATATTTCTTGCCAATTGAAGGTCCGACTAAAGAGGTTCCTTCTATTATATATTTGTTCTTGTCTTTAAAAATATTACTTAGGGTATCCTGAAATGATTTCACGATGTCATTGGTCATTAAATTGGATATTTTTGATTTTATCAATACCAAAGGTGCTGTATTTATATTTACCTTCTTATCCATATTTTCTAAAGAAAAATATTTTTTAAAATCTTCTTCAATATTTTTGTCAAGATTAAGATAGGTCAAAATTTCATCATAAGATTTAAATATCTTATTTTCCTTCCTTGCTTTTTTTAATAGGATCTCTTTATTCTCAATAAAATTAGGTAATTTCCTTTGGATAACAAAGACCTTCCCGTCATTGCCAAGAGATTTAACTTCGGCTTGTAATGAATTTCTTATGGTCTCAATATCCTTTAATTCCAGCGCTTTATCGAATTTTACCTGTAATTTAATTCCGCCTTGAAAATCAATACCCCAATTGAATCCGCCATTGATAAAATAAAAGATTAAGCCAAAAAGAATAATTGAAGAGGAAATAATATAAGCTATTCTTCTAAATGAAATAAAATTGTAATTTGTATTTTTAAAAAGTTGCATCATAAACTCCTTTATAAATTAAATTTCTTAATATGAACGGTACCAATAAGATACTCGAAACACATTCTGGAAAATACCAAAGCACCAAATAAACTTGCAATGATACCTACCGAAAGCGTTACCGCAAATCCTTTGATGGGACCTGTACCGAATTGGAAAAGCACCGCTGCTGCGATCAATGTAGTAATGTTCGCATCCATAATGGTGAGAAATGCCTTACTGAACCCTCTTCTTATGGAAGCAACGATTGAATTTCCTCGGGCGAGTTCTTCTCTCATTCGTTCGTATATGAGAATATTTGCATCTACTGCCATACCTATTGTAAGAACAAGACCTGCAATACCGGGAAATGTCAATGTGAAATTAAAAAGTGACATTATTCCCAGGATGGCGATAAGTTCTACTACCAATGTAAGATCAATAATGATCCCCCATCCGCCATAAATCACTATCATGAAGATAATTATAAAAATAAGACCAATGAGTAATGCCCACTTTCCTTTTTCTATGGAATCCTGACCAAGCGTAGGACCTACTGTTTGATTTTCGACTATTTCAACAGGTGCCGGTAATGCACCGGCTCTTAATACAAGTGCCAGGTCCTTTGCATCCTGCAATGTCATTCCGCCGCCTTCTATGATTGCTCCGCTATTAGCGGGTATTTTCGTTCTAATGACCGGAGCGGACATGACTTGACCGTTCAATATGATGGCAAGCCGTTTACCGATATTTTGCTCTGTGATCCTTGAAAATTTCCTTCCGCCTTCCGGTTTGAATTTTAACTGCACATTGGGAGTTCCACTTGTGGGGTCAAAGATAACTTGAGCAGATTTTAATTCATTTCCATTCAATAAACTGAATTTTTTAATAAGATAGGGAGTTCTTTCCTTCTCTCCCGTTGATTTATTTACGGAGATCTCAAACAATAGCTCATCATTTGGTGGTAAAATATCGGATTTCGGTTCATTATTTTCATCCAAAAAGAGATTGACCCTGGGTTGATTTTTTTCATCTAATAATTTAAATTCCAAAAATGCAGTTTGCGTTACAAGATTGATAGCTCTTTGAGGATCTTTCATTCCCGGTAATTCCACAACGATCTTATTGGGTCCTTCTTTCCTTATAAGGGGTTCCAATACACCTGTTTGGTCAATTCTTGAGCGAATAACAGTAATGATCCTATCAACAATATCTTTTTTTTCATTTGGTTTTAGATTGGTTGTATCTGCCTGAAGAACAAGGTGTATCCCGCCTTGCAGGTCGAGACCGAGTTTAATAATCCTTCTGTACTTTTGTGCATATTCTTTGTTTGAATACATTTCTCTTTTTGTCGTTTCGGGTATTTTGTACCACTTGACCGTTTGATAAATGAAGATCAGTGAAAAAACGGTAATTATCAAAACGAAAAAGAAACGCCATATAAATGGTTTATTGGACATATCATGCCTCCTAAATTTACAATATTGTTTATTCTATAAAATTTTCCAAAAATAATCAATTAAATTTTATAATTTTAATTATTTATTGACAAAAAATGTACATGTGTTATAATATGAACATGAAATATTTCTTTGGGGTTTTAACATTTGTTTTTTTATTTTTAATACTCTTTATATTAATGCATGATAATACACTTTCGGTATATTCCACTTTGGATAAAGTTAATCTTGATCCATTAAATATTAATATTATCGCTGATGAACCCTTGATCCATAATGTTTATAGACCATTGATATACTGGGACGGTCTTTCAAATTATAAAAGTGATATGATAAAAGAAATAATAAATATTTCAGATACGGAATATATTTTTCACTTGGATGAGGATTTCAGATTCTCAAATGGACATAGATTATCAAGCGATGATATACTATACACATTTAAGATCGCAAATGAGATGAAGGATAAAACCATTTGCGATTGTACAAAATATATAAAAAAAATCGAAAAACTTGATGATTTTAATGTAAAGATAACCATAAAAGAGAAGTATATTTTTTTCAATAAAATATTCACTTATTGTTATATTGTACCGGATCAGTGGAATATAAAAAAGTCAGTTCCCGCTTCAGGACCATATATGGTGATCAATAATTCAAAAGATCGACTTATGTTAAGAAAAAACAGATATTATTCTAATAAACAGGGTGTTAAAAAAATTATAATTGATTACAAAAGACCCGAGACAATAATAAGTGACCTTTTGAATAAAGGGAAATATGATATTATTCTAACAAAGGATAAAATAAAAGAAATCCCCTTAAAAT
>JAGGYO010000079.1 GCA_021162505.1 bacterium | reverse complement strand
GTAGTAAAAATATTCATTTTAAAAAGAAATACACCCAGTGGAATACCTCCTCTTAATTCAAAAATGGGCAGCATTGAAATTATTGCTACGATCAATTCTTTCGACAATCCTATTGATATTAGAAAATGAATTATTTTATCCATTAATTATTTGATTTCTCTGGGAAAGATCATTAATTTATATAATTTTACCTTTTTATCCATGGAATATATAGCCACACGAATATTCCCTTTAGAGTCCTCGAAATACATGGCTAAATATGCTCCGTCCATGATAAATTCACCTTTCACAAGGGGACCCCATTCTTGTGGTATCTTGGGAAGATCCGATTTTATTTCATCTTTCTTTTTTTCTTGTTTGGCGGACTGATTAATATTCGGCGTAGTATTCGCTTTTGTTGTTTTAGCAATAGAATCACTTTTTGTGGATAAATTCAAGGGTTTTATTCCAGGTCTTGTATCCTCACCAAAGATAAAAAGATTCCCCAAAAGCATCATAAAGATAATTACTATCATTTTTTTCATTTAAAACTCCTCAATGCGATCAATCCTAATAAAATTGAATTATATCTCGTTTTACTATCATCTGCTCGGGATAATAGGATAATTGGAACTTTTGAACCGGCAATAAGTCCCGCAGCTTTTACTTTTCCAAAATATAATATGGCTTTTGCAGCCATATTACCCGCCTCGACAGATGGAACTAACCAGATATCTGCATTTTGAGATACAGGTGTTTTTATTCCTTTATGTAAGGCGGAACTTTTTCTTATCGCAACATCAATACCAAAAGGACCGTCGATAATCAGATCATGACGATCTATATACTCTCTTTTTAAATTATCAAATTCCACCGTAGAGGGGATTTTTGCTGTAACCTTTTCAGAAGCAGAAAGCATGGCTATTTTTACTTTTTTCAAACCAAAACTATGCGCAACCTGCATACTGTTCTCAATGAGTTCTTTTTTCTGCTCATAGGTCGGGAAAGGCACAATGCCTCCGTCGGTAATAATGGTAAATTTCTTGGAAAAAGGATTTTCGAAAACAAATGAATGTGAAATAGTCCGACCTGTTCTTAAATCGGCTTCCTTTGAAAGTACCTTCTTCATGAATATTTGAGTGGATATAAGCCCTTTCATAAGGATCGAGTTCTTTTCTTTGTGAAGTATCTCAATTGATCTATCCATGACTTCAATATCAGAAGATGCATCAACTATCTTAAAGAGCTTATGGTCAGTATCCATTTCTTTCAATATTTTTTTTATCTCTTTTTTATTGCCAACCAATGTTCCATTACATAATCCTTTTTTAACTGCTTTTGAAATGGAGATCAGTGGCTCATTATCATGCGCGGAAACAAGGATAATATTGACCTTATGAATATTCTTTTTCAAAAATATTTCAATGTCTTTGAATTTTCTAAATCTATACTTCATTTTTCTATGTTTTCCATTTCATTCTTCTCATTTAGAAAGATCTTGGTAGGACCGCCATAAGTTTTAAACTCGTCATCAGTCAGGTAACAGAACGAGAAAATTATTACCCGATCTCCTATTTTTCCTAAATGTGATGTAGCACCATTTAATATGATTTCACCCTTTTTACCTGCAATTACATAAGTTTCAAATCTATTTCCATTGGAAACATTTGCAACAAGCACCTTTTCAAATTCATGAATTCCAGACATTTTCATTAGGTCTCTATCTACGGTAATGCTGCCATCATAATTAATATGTGAATCAGTAACCTTTGCCATATGAAGTTTGGCATATAAATATGTTCGTCTCATAATCATCTCACCTTTGCAAATTTTCTAATAATTATACCATTTTTAGGAGAATTTACCAATAAAAAATAAATACCCGAACAATATTTTGATATATCTATATTAACATCCAATGTATCGGTGCCTCTATTCAAGTATAATAAGTTCCCGATTGTAGAGTATATGTATATTTTGTCTCCGCTTAAAATACCGCTAACGGTAACATCGTTTGAAGCAGGATTAGGGTAAACAGGATATAAAAAATCTTTATTGCTATAAAATAAGAAATCATCCCATTTACAAATATCGCTTAAATTTGATTGTCTATAACTTGGCTCATTTCCGTAGTATATAGTAATGCCGGATGCCGGTTCACCATTAGTATTAACATATCCGTAACTGGTAGATATTAAAATATCGTATTGTTCAAGCACCGTAGCGATTTGATTATTTATATCTTGTGTAAAATTATTTGCCGATCTGATCTTATTTAAGGAATTACCAAGATCGGTGTTCTTATCATAATCAAAAAATTCATTTTTCTTCATCTCATCAAAAATGATCTTTCTGGAACCGGAAGGAATAAGTTCGATCCACATATCACATAGGATATTGAATTCATTGATAAAATTAGAGAAATTTGAAAGGGAAATCACCGAAAGCGTATTATTGGAATAATAGTGCTGATCTGAATAATAGACCTGGCAAAATGAACCTGCGAAATCTTCAGGGGTTTCTCCCGAATCCCCGAAAAGTTGGTCCAAAGGAGCACTATAGCTCCAACCGTCCCAGGGTTCATAATCCTCGCTTGCAATAAGATAGTCGGTATAATCATATACCTCACCTGATAATGTTAGGGTCTGTGAAATACAAGCATCAATGCCGAAAATATCAAGGTTTTTCCCTAATTGCAAATGCACGGCACCTAAAGCTGTACGAAGCTCACCGTTGGCAATACCAATAGAGTCGTCATTATCGGTATCATCAAAGCTAAAATCCTTTGTAGAAAATGATTTTTTATACCATGAATTCCCATGATCCCAGACAATTACAGCATAGTGATCCGCGGGATAATTATTTATTCCCCATAGGATAAAATCTTTTAATGTATTGGGATTTCCCATATTCAATTCACCAAGATCGGGAAGAAGTGCATTGGCAACAGAAGGCGTACTTCCGTGAACTACATAGAATCTCTTTGTATCGGTCCAATCACCATAATCTGAATTATACCCATCCCTTCTATCCATCTGGACCAGTATATTTGCTACGCTTGTATCAATATTGCTATTAGCAATTTCTGCGAAATCATTGATTGCGGCTTCCTCCAAGTTATTATCTCCGTTCATATAGACCATGACGGTCCATGGCACAGCAAAAAGCAATATTGGAAATATTAAAAATAAAATGATAATATTTCGTTTCATTTCTTTATTTTACTAATAGTACCGCCTTCACCAAGATAATCAATGATCATTAGATTTACACTTTGTGCTTTGGCTTCCGTCTTATAATTCCCCGAATAAAGATGATATTTGCCACTGTACTTTCTTACATACATATTGGGAATACCTTCCAGGGTCGCTTTATAATCTTCTATTTCCGGTTTATTTGCAGATGAATAAATCTTTATTCTATAAACATAGACGATTGGTTT
>JAGGYO010000115.1 GCA_021162505.1 bacterium | reverse complement strand
TTATTATAGTATTTTACCATATTTTTATGAAATGAAAGGAAATGAAATACTAAATTAAAGAAAGCGCTTTTCAGCTCAGTTAAAAAGACCAGTTTTGGGGGAATACCGAACCATTTATGAAAATATACGGCTCTGGATCTCAGTTCTCCAATATTTGCTTTCAATTTTAGTTGCTTTACCGTTTGACCTTCAAGATGAACAATGGGGATTGGTATGAAAAGTGTTCCATACTTTCTCTTCTTCGCTTTCATAAAAAGGTCAACATCTTCCCAAAACATCCAATATTCAGGAGACATTCCTCCAATCTTTTGAAAGACCTCTCTTTTTACAATTGTAAAAGCTGCTTTGCCGCATTCAATTTCTTCTTTTTTCTTTGTTTTATAAAATATTCTAAAAAATGGGAAAGCATATAAGATCTTAAATGATAAAATAGCAAATGTGAGTTTATTAGGTAGGTATCTCTTGCAATATTTGTCATATTCGCCTTTCCCGTTTGTCAAAAGCGGCTGAAATATTTTAAATTCATTATTTTTTTCAATTGCCCTATAAAGTTTTCCCAATGAAGTATTATCTATTAAAATATCGCTATTGGAAAGGATTAAATATTCGCCTTCGGCAATTTGCGCTCCTTTGTTCAAAGATCTCCCATATCCTAAATTTTCATGTGTATTTATGAGTTTTAAAAGAAAATTATAAGAAACTATGGGAAACTTTATATTAGAATCATTTACAATAATTACCTCAAAATTCTTAAATATTGAACATTCAAGGGAGTTCAGATAATCTCTTAGAACAGGAAAATTATTATAGTAAGGGATAATAATACTAAATCCGGGTCTTTTCATAATATATGGTAACCATTGATAAGAGGACGATCATCCAGAATTGCAATTCCCACTGAAGGTCAAAGAAAAAAGATAGAAATATAAGTGAAAAACTACCAAGGAGATAGAATATTTTTTTCTTCTTTCTTATCTTAAAAAGATTAAAAAAACTCCAGATCAATATTGATAAGATCATTATAATACCAAGAATCCCAAGCTCACCAAATATAGAGAGATAGGTATTATGTGTAAAGAATTTTTTCCATGGAAGATATTCAGGCGCATACTTTGCAAAATTTTCATAAAGTTCACCCGGTCCAATACCGAATATCCAATTCTTTTTAATGAATTTTCCTGCTATCTTATAACTATATTCTCTGCCAAGATTTGAATAGTAAACGGATCGTAAAGCATCGTTTTGAAAGAACCTTTTGGAAAATGGTGTAAATAAAAATATCAATGTTAGAAGAAATAGAGCAATGAATACTTTTTTATTATAAAATAAAGCCAATACTACAAGTGAAAACCCAACAATGATCCATGCGCTCCTTGAGAATGTAAACAGAAAAGCCAGGAACGGAAATAGAAAAAGTATTCTAAACTTTTTGGGGATTTCAGGAAAAATGAACAGTGAAACAGGGATCAACATGGCGTTCAGCAAATTTGAGTTCTGAAAGAAACCGCTTACCCTAATATAGTTAGCATATTTTTCAAATCTACCAAGATCATTATTAATACCGAAGGTAAAAAGGGTATGCCCTCGGGACATTTCCTGATAGATCGCTAAAAAAGAGTTTGCCAAGACAGCAATAAAAAGCCCAATGATCAAATATTTGTAAAGTGATTTTTTGGAGATAATTATCTCATATAGTAAAACAACAAATAATATATTTGCCAAAAGAGTAATTGTCCAGCGGAATGTAGCTTTATCAAATGAAAAAAGGAAATATATCAATAGGTACAGGGAAAACACTGAAAATAGAATAAAGATGGGATGGAACTTAAATTCTTTTACGACCTTGAAGGATAGGACTAGGAGCATTAACATTGCAAACTTTGCAAATGTAAGGGTCAATAATCCTCCAAATGAAAATATTGCCATTTCTGTAAATGTCAGAAACACGATAACGGAAATTACTTTTTCGGATTTAATATATAAGTAGTAAAAAAAGAGAAGTGATATGACAATTATAAAAATCTTTAAATTTAAAAATAGCGTAATTATTGTTAATGCTAATAAAAAAAGCTCAATCTTTTTTGAAAACATATAAAGTTGTAAATATAATTATGAAAATCACAAAAAAAATAATCAATGTTTTACCCAAAAGTTTCTTTTTTGAAAGGGAGAATTTAAAACTTCCAATATAGGTCAATGGAGACAATTTAGATGTTGAAAGCAAAACCATATCATTTTCAATAGAATCCAAACCCACCAATTGACTGATCATTTGATTGAAGGAATACATATTGTATATATAAGTAGCAAAAGTATCATCAAAATTAAAATTAGACAAGGAATTTTTACTATCAAGGTTTTGATAAATAAGTGCATTTGCCTGATTTAAGGTCGCAACCGGTAAATAAACATCTCCGGGTATGGGAGCATTACCGTATTTTACTTTAAAGTTCTTGTAATAATTTGCGAATTTTTCGGGAATGTTCAATTTAAATGCTCCGGTGATCTCAATTCTTTTCGCTTTTATTTTTTCTTCAAGGATTTTTTTTTCTTCATTTATATATTCCAATGAAGTTCGGGATAATTTATTAAAGAACTTACTTAAATACTCGTTAATGAAATTTCCAACTGCATTATTATCAAAGTCCTTTCTGTTTTTCGTAAATATTGTTATATAAAATGTTTTGGCATCCTCGTTAAGATCATAATTGATCTTAGTAATTTTCATATTATTGAACTTTTTGCTCAATTCATTTCTAAAATCAGAATTTGCAAGGATCTCTCTAAATGTTGCAAGAGTATATTCTTTTTGCCCGTAATATAGGGATTTTGTCGGTAAATTTATATAGGATAATGAGAGCTTTTGCAAAAATGTAAACCTTGCATTCTTAGTATAAATATCGCTAATATTAAAGGCAAAATAAAAGATACCCACAAAAAAAGCAATTATCAAAGAAATTACAGTAATTCTTTTCATCTTCTCCCCCTACCCGTGATCATAATGAGCACGGTTTTAATTAATATAAAAAAATAGAAAAATATATTGAAATGTGTAATGAGATAAATATCAAATTTTAATTTTTCTTCAGGATCCAGATCATAAGTACCGTTTACCTGAGCCAAGCCCGTAATTCCGGGTTTCACAAGCATTCTGATCCCTTTTAATATGGGATACTTATCAATAAAGTACGGCCTTTCAGGCCTTGGTCCCACAAGGGACATTTTACCCAATAGAACATTTATGAATTGTGGAAATTCATCGATACTGAATCGTCTTAAAAATCTCCCCACCTTTGTTATCCGAGGGTCATCCTTATCCGTCCATTGAGGACCTTTAACTTCTTCTGCATTTTTCACCATTGAACGGAATTTTATCAATTTAAAAGGTTTACCGAATTTTCCTAAGCGGATCTGTTTAAAGAATACCGGACCCTGTGAGTCAATACCAATGAGAATTACAATGATAATACCAAATGGTAAGAATAAAACGAGTGCGATGAGTGAAATTATAATATCAAAAAACCGCTGTAAAAGAAGAGAGAACCCTTTTATAGGCATAGTATCAAGCTGAAAAAGCGGAATATCCGAAAGCGGGATGACCTTACCCAATTCTGTGAACTTATCATATAACTCGGGGATAAATAGAAACTTTAAAGAAAACACCGATGGAGAAAAAATGAATTCTTCCATACGCTCCGTATTCAGTTCACTGCCGAAAAGTACTACCTGTATATTGTATCGCTCTAAAATAGAAAAGAGGTCCTTATTGTCTTGAATGTGTTTCAATGCTGCCATTCCTTGTGTTCCACAAATCCCTATAATATTATAATGTTCCATTAGATAATCAAAATATTTGTGAATAAATTTAATATCCTTTTCATCCAAGCCGTATAATAAAAGGCGGGGCTTTATCTTTTCAGATATAAAAATATTTTTAAATAACAAATGAACAAGGGTAGAGAAAAAGGGTAGTATTATTGAGAATACTATTAAAATGGGTGTTGAATAATCTAAGTTTTTTATATAGGTTTTTGTAATGATCAATATTAGGAAATAGAGTAAATATGTTATTATCCCGGATATAAAAAGATTTCCCATTGTATCAAGATCAATGATATTCTCATTGTATATTCCCAATATCAAATTAAAGATTATAAAAATAAAGGGCGAGGTTAGGAGAATAATATAGGCAATATGGTGTGACGGATAAATATTAAAAGAAAAACGAATATTATAAATGAAGTACACCAATAGAATACTCATTATAAGATCGAAAATAAGCGGGAAGATCGTTTTTTTATTCATATAAGCCGCAACACCTTGAGCATTTAGCAAAGAGACCTTTCTTTAAATGCTCTCTGAATGTTTTATACTTCTGCGAATTCCAAAGCTTTTTAGGATTATCTTTTATGGTACCCATTTTATAGTACATACATGTAATTATGGAACCGTCTCCCTGTACCACAAAGGAAAAATACGGATAGTGGCATCTTTTTTTTATGGGTACCAACGGTTTTTCATAGAATGTTTTTAATTCATTGACATTCATTTCGGGCAAAAAAGAAATGTGTTTTCCGTATTGACCATTTTTTAATTTTAACATTTCATTAAATAAGGTATCTGTATTGATCTTATGATAAAAATTGTTCAAAGCATCAATATCATCTCTCTTTTTATAAAGATCATTTATGGAATCTCTTACCAGATCACCATTTCCCAAGAAAAGATGAGAGAAATTCCACTTATAGGGTCTAACTTCGGGGAATAATATTTCGGCAAATGAGAGATCCCTGAAATTGAGCCAGGATATGGTTGAATTTATAACAATGCGGGGAGTAGAAGAGTGATACTCTTTTTTATATTTTTGCAGTAATTTTATACCGTTAATGGCATTATTAAAAGAACCCTTTACCTTTCTGATATTATCATGTGTCTCTTCATCTCCGTCAATGGATATTACCAATGATTCAATCCCGGATAACACCAAATCCTTTGCTTTTTTATCATCGATCAATGTAGCATTTGTTGTCATTGTTGTAATCAGTTTATTACTTTTTATGATCTTGAGTATTTCAAAGAATTCGGGGTGTAAAAGGGGTTCGCCTCCCGATAGGTTTATGGTGGGAGAAAATTTGGACACTTGTTTGAAAAACTTATTCCACTCTTTCAGTTCAGGATAATCTTCAACTTTCTCGTGATAACTTCTTAATTCGTTGGAGAATGCTTTATTTATCTCATTTCCCGGTACAAATGAACACATCTCGCATTGCAAATTACAATTATGCAATAATTCAATATCTATCCTTAAAGGGGGAAAAGCATAACCTTTACCGAACCATTGATCAAAAGGAATTCTTCTTCTGATCTCATCAAGGAAGCGCTTTATATAATATCTATTCATTCTTTCTAAATTTTACCAAAAAAACGATAAAAAACAAAGTTGCACCCAAAGATTCGGTTACAAACATTACCCACGCAGCTCCTTTTATGCCCCATAAAGGAATAAAATGAAGGTTCAATAGAAGATTAGCAATGATCTTTATCATGACCACCACGAGCACTAAGACCTGTAAATTCCTGCTGTAAAAGGAAAAAATAAATGGCGCCGAGAAATAAATAGGTAGAAGTGATAATAATAATACTTTCAAGGTATACATTTGTTCAAGGGATGATGTTTTATAGAATAATTCTATGAAGAATTTCGATAATGGCGTAAAGATTAATATAAAGGCAAAAGCAATTCCCGAGAGCAAAAGAGCATAGTTAATAGTGGTCTTTACAAGGTTTCTATTAGATCTGACATTGCTTATATGAGGGAAAAAAGCATTTGCAAAGGCATTGGGGATCAATAAAAAAGCAGTTATAAAGAGATAAACCGAATTGTATAGTCCTGTTTTGTCTGCATTCAAAATATTTTTTATCAAAAGCGTGTCCAATCTGAATTCTATTGTGGAGAATATAATAATGATCCCTATGGGGAAACCTATTTTCAGAAGTTCTAAATATCTTTGTAAATTGCCGAATTTAAAGTTCTTTACGGGAGAAATGAATATAGCCAAGATCAACTGTGCCAGTGCGGAAAATAGATACGAAAAAGAGAACATTAGTATATTCTTTTTAAATAGTATGATGAAAAGTAAAAAAAGAATATTTCCAAGTAAAATGATAATTGCTTCTTTTTCCATCTTCTGTGTAGCTTCAATGGCTGAGATATATCCGTTTAGAAGAGATTTAATAAACATTGAAAATAGAAGAATATAAATGGGTAATTTATTGGAACCGGGAATTAAAAAGAAAACCAATGTTATCAAGATGAATAAAATAGATTTTGCTGTAAGTAGGGGAAAGAGGTCGTTTAACTTTTCCTTGGATATTGATGCTTCTCTAATGTAGATCTTATCCGTACCGAGATCAAGTAGGGTAGAAACAATAAAGGCAATGGATAGTCCGTAGATAAAGAGTCCGTAATTATCATAATGTGCACTCCTGATCATTATGATGGTCGCTAAAAAATAAAATATTTTTCCTGTTAGGTTGGATGATAATAAGAATAATGAATTCCTGAATACTTTATTTTTCATACCATATTATATCAAATTATGTAAAAATAAGATAGTGTGATGAATGACAATTATAATTCCCGGTCCGCGTCAATAATAGTGCTGTGGTTATCCCATTTTTTTTACTTCAAGAACTCTTTAAGTTTTTTTCGTAATTCCTTTAATGAGGTTTCCGTTATGATTTTCAGGAGCTCATCATTAGCGGTTTTTTGCATATTTGATAACATTTTATAATTATCCAAAAGGAGTTTTGCTTTTTTATTTCCGATACCGGGAACTGCTTTTAAAAAATCCATGATGATCTTTTCCCTTTTCTTCCTGTGCTTTTTTATGGAATGATCGTGAACTGCGTTCCTGATCTTTACAATGTATTGAAGCAGGGGATTGGTAGGGGAGAAGATTAGGGGCTCTTTTTTATTAACCAGAAAGATTTTCTCATTTTTACCCTTAGCAATGGACATTATGGGAATATTCATTTTTATATCATCCAATGCTTTCTTAGCACTTGATAATTGACCCTTGCCGCCGTCAATAAGAAGCATGTGAGGTAATCGGAAGTTATGTTTTTTCAAATGTTCAATATGTTTTTTTACGCTCAAATATATGGAAAGAAAATCATTGGGATTGCCAAGGTCATTGGGCAAAAGATAATTTCTGAACATAGATCTTTGGGGTTCATTGCTCTTAAATCTCACCACTCCACCTATGGTAAATGTTCCGGAGATATGAGAAATATCGAAAGCATCGACAATAGTAATATCTCCATACTCTGGGAAAAACACCTTAAAGTTTATCTTTTCCTTTATCTCAATGATCTCAGATAAACGAAATTCAAGATTTCTATTAATGAGATCAATATATTTATTATGCTTTTTACCGGGCCTTTTTATCTTTATATTTATTGCTGCCTCATCAATGACTTTTTGCAATTTGACAATGCTGATATCCTCATTTATAAAAAGATTATTAGGGACAAAATTCTGAAGATAGTACCTTGATAAAAAATTGTATATTTCATCTATGTTCTCAAGATCAAAATGAAAATATTCCTGGGTGTGGATGCCTTGCAATGTGCCTTTGAAATAGTGAGCGATCCCTATGAGAAGCAAATTGTCTTTGTGAACAAAGGAAATGACATCAAAGGTGCCTCTTTTATTTACAACATTTTGTTCGCCTCTGCTATTCTGTAAAAAGTTTAAGATATCCCTAAATCTCGCTGCTTTTTCAAAGTTCAGATCATTAGATGCTTCTTTCATTGAATTCTCTACCCCTTTTAATAGATGTGATCTCTTTGAGTTTATTAATCCAATGGCATTATTGAAATCCTTCACATAATCTTCTTGGCTGATCTTTTCTATGCAAGGCGCACTGCATGTTCCAATAGAGTAGTAAATACAGGATTTTGCCGGGAGTTTACCGCGGCACTTTCGCAATTTAAAACGCTCAAGTAAATATTCAAGGAATATCTTTAAACCATGTGAATTGGTATATGGTCCGAAATAGATGGTATTCTTTTTCAATTTCTTGACCCTTGTGAAATAGAGGTAGGGAAAATCATGGTTCTTATTAAATGCTAAAAATGGATATGTTTTATCATCTTTTAGCATAATATTGAATTTTGGTTTATACTTTTTAATGAGTGTATTTTCCAATAACAATGCTTCTATCTCGCTTTTGGTAAGATAAAAATCGTAGAATTTAAATGTTTTTTTCAGGAGTTTTGTTTTATGTGTATCGCTGTTCTTATTAAAATAACCGGCTAAACGATTGTGAAGGTTCTTCGCCTTGCCAATATAAATTATTTCGTCATGCTCGTTGTATAATAAATATACGCCCGGCGAATTCGGGATGTTTTTCTTGTTCTCTTTACTTCTTTTCACATACTATCAATGATTTTGTAAAAATATTCAATTTCCTGACAAACTTTTTATATTTGAAATAAAACTTCTTTTTTGCCACATTTCCCGCATAGTATTCGTCCATATTGAGATTAAAACCATTGCCTCGGGCATTTAGTATCATTTTAACAGAAAAATTCTTATTACAGATATTAACGGGTTTTGGAAAATCATTTATCTTGAAATTATTTGGTATCTTCAGATCGATTATGAATTTGAAGAAATCAGAACCACCAAGGAAGACAGGCAAGTATCTATTATTACTGCCCACATTATAATTATTGAATGTAACTAAGGGAATATTCAAAAGCATTATTCTATTATCCAGAACATTTGCAAAGTTGCCTTTATCAAAATCAAATGTGATCACTATATTCTTATAAATGTCTTCAAGGTTCTCGACCTTATAATTTTTGATTTCTGCTAATTTAAAGAATGAATTCAACAGACCCTGCATACGCATGAACTTTTCTTTCTCACTGACATAGATCATTTTCCTCAAATTGGCTTCGGCAAGTTTACCCATGGTAATGACAAAATGTCCGTGTAATGTGCCTTTTTCATCAATATTGCCGCTCAATTCATATTTTGTTTTAAGATCATCCGATCTAACATCGATCTCCTTAACAATTCCAAAGGTATTTTTTATTGGATCAAAGTATTTCATTCCATAAAGGTCTTTTGAAATAATACCGAATGGATGAAGGTTAGATATAAATTGAAGATAAAGATCATTC
The DNA here is from genome assembly GCA_021162505.1 of bacterium. Taxonomy (GTDB): domain Bacteria; phylum AUK180; class AUK180; order AUK180; family AUK180; genus AUK180. Next base: position 4,137 of record JAGGYO010000115.1, on the reverse strand, counting down.
CCTTTATAGGTGGTCTTTAAAACTGCATGTGTATATCTTCTTATATTAAAAAAATTGTCTTTTTCTACAAAATCATTTTTTTCGGAAACGAATATGATCTCAGCAGGTATCTTGAAGTAAGAAAGCATCTTATAGGCAAGATATGTCTTGTCAAGGATATTGGATACTTTGTTGTTCATAATATCGTTCAATGAATGTGGAATATAGGAAAAATAAGTTACATCCACAGGAATAAAAACAAAGGAATTTTGAACGAAGTTGTAAATATATGGAATAATATCATCGTTTTTATTGGAAGTAATCTTCAATTGTGAAACAACCTTTTTCAAATTCTCATTATTTGCTTTGTCATCATCGACGAACTTATTGAATCTTTTGCTAAAATTATCGTTATTGCATTTACTTGAAATAATTACCCGTGGAGCAAATGCTTTATATTCCGGCATAAGCGTGGTGTCATAGATCTCACTTGTTGAAGGATAGGAAAAAGTTATTTTTGCAGCAGATCTCTTTATTTTCAACTTATCCTTGTTAAAAACATTATAGAGTATGTTTTTAGGATTATTAATAATGATCTCCTGTTTTATTGCAGGTACTTCTTTTAAAAAGATCTCATCTAAAAGAACGGGGTAGTTATCCGTATCTTTTATTTTCTTCGTGGTCTGGAAAACAATAATGGAGTTCTTTGTAATAGAGGGAATGGCAAATTTTACGGAATGGATATTTTCATACATTGGGAAGCTGGAGAGTGGATTTTCATCTTCTATTAAATTATCGTATACTGACTTGACCTCGCCTTTGGGAGATATTGAAATAGCATAATCAATAGAATAATCCTCATAGTTCTTCATATATGTAAAACTTCTATTTGAAGCAGGTCTTATCCCATCGGTAGTGAGCACTTTATATATCATTTTATGTTTTATTACGGGATTTTTACCGCAATTGACAGTTGTCCTGTCCATTAAAAGTATATAGTTTGAATTTTTGAAATTGTTCATTCCTTCAAGGTTGAAAGCCCAAACAATATCTTTATCTTTGATATCATTTACGGATTTTGTAAAATAATATTCTCTCCGTTTGTCAAGAAGCATCTTTTTAACATTTTTTTTGTCAAAGCTCTTAACCTCTCCCTTTATCTTAACTGAGATCGTATTGTCCTTATATCCTATTAGGGTGCATTTATATTCTTTCCCACCCATTAAATAGATCGTATCGGCAAAAAGTCCTGTAACAAATAAAACAGCAATTAGTATTAGTATTGTCTTTTTCATTTTCATCTCCTACTTCTTCCTCAATACAATGGGTTCTTTTACATAATTTAGTATTTGCTTATGAATATCGAGGTTCTGTAAATAATTATTTTGCACAATGATCCTATTGTATCTCTTATAACTGTCCTCAAAATAGATCTTTCCGTCTTTATAAGTATAATGAGCACTATAGTGAACTTCATCGCTTTTCAGATCAATTTCATGGGGTAAGAATTCTATTTTATAACCCTTGGGAATGGTAATCGTAACCTTGTGTCCGGTGAATCTTGAACTATTATATTCTATGGGCGTCGTTCTTTTGTTCAATTGATATTCAGGGAAAGAATAATCAACTCCCGGAAGTGTTGTAATAACAAAATTCTTTGTAATAGTGGGGAAATCGTAGAGCTTATATGAATATTGAAGGACAAATGGATGGAAATAGTCAAATGCATCGCTTAACTTATAATCTGTCAATTCACCCTTGGGTGACATACCGTTCACCATATTTCCAAATATTTGCCTTCTCTCATTGTCTCCCTTTCTATACATATAGAGATTTCTTAATCTTGCTTCATAATCCCCATTGTAATCACCTCTTGTATGACCAGTGATCACTCCTTTTTTATTTATCGACGCTTCGATGGTATAGAAATTCTTTTCTTTCTCAGGTTTGGGAACCGGGATCATCCTAACGGTGCCGAGTATTTCATTAACAGCGGTAATACCTTTGTCATCACCTCTAAAATAGGGATATCTATATGATGATGCAGTTCCATCTAAGTAAAAAATCTTCCATTCACCTGTTTTGGCATTCTTCAAATGTACCTCACTAATTGCGTGATTTCCGTCTATTACAGGTATTTCAACGATTTGTTTTTCCGAATCATTTGCTTTGACCGTAACAGGATAGACGATAAGGTTTGGATCTTTTAACGCCATTGCCAAGGTTGCCATAACGATTGCCTTATCGATACAATCACCTTTCCCGTTCTTTATCGTTTCTTCTGCCGGATGTCCGGATAAACCGGAGCTAACAGAACCTTTAACGGAAAGGTAGTTTATATTGGTTTGAACCCAGTGATAGATCTTAGCCAAATTTATTTCCGTTTTGTTTAATTTTGTATCTTTTGGTGAGGGAGTATTTAATATTGATTTCAATGTCTGCTCTACAACAGGAGTTACGATCATTCTTTCCTGTTCCATTTTACCGACCCAACTGTCTAATTCACTTCTTTTTTGCAATATCGTTCCTTGAATATTAGGAACAAGATCTTCTTCATTAACAGCATAAGGCTCTTTAATAAATGGCGGCATATTGTTAACTTCCCAAAAATAAATACGATTGTATTTTGTAATCTTGATTTTTGGTTTTGCAGTTCCTTTGGGCATATTTCTTGTTATATAATTGAATTTTACATTTCTTCTCTCAACCTTTTTATTAAGTACCAGTGTTTTAGGTAATGTCATGGTAAATGTGCTCTTATAAACAGGAATATCGCCTTGGAAGGCATATCCCGATTCGAATAATTTGGGATTATCAGGTTTTAGATTAGTATATCTGGCAATGAATTCAACCAATACCCCTTTTTTGATATTTGGAAATGAATAAACCTTTCTTTTTCCGCCGCCATAACTCCACCCCTCGCTTTGGGGTTTCACTACCTGGAAATCTTTTGGATCAACATTATAAACGGTTCCATCAGGGTAAATAACCCTTCCCATTAATAATTCTGTCTTATAAGTGGTACTTCCGTAATAAAGTTCTTTTTTAGATAGGTCCTGCACGCCTTCATAAGAATTAACATAAGCAAGAAAATGGTATTGATATACGGTGGGCCCATTATACTTTAATGTATGCGAACCCATGTCCCATAATTGCACATATTTTACACTTGGGAACTTTTCAAGTTTATCCTTAGCAATATCAAACAATTTTTTGAATTTATTATATTCCCATTTTTTAAGTTTACTTGCTTTGACAGATTTTGTGGTCTTACTGCCTTGGTCCATTTTGGCAAAGATAAGATCTCTCACATCATTGATGGAATACTTTTTTCCATTTTCAAGGATTATCGAATCATTTGTATATCCAACAACTTTCCCGTTAATGGTCTTACCATTTCTCAAAACCAATGTTTCAGAGAACATGGTCAGTCCAAATAGGGCAATAAGAGTAAATATGAACAATCTCTTCATACGAACCTCCGCTTTTCTTTTATTGTATATTATACTTGTTTTTTTTCCAAATATTTCAAAGTGGGGACGGGGGTTTACTTTTTTACTTTTTACCTCCATTTTTGTTATCCCGTACTATTCTTTTCTCGTCATTCTCCTGCTTGACACGGGAATCCATGGATGCCGTATCAAGTACGAAGATGACAACCAAATAATGCTCCCTCTGAATGATGTAATAATAATGCTACCTCTATTCCCGCCTTCGCGAGAATAACAATAACAAGGGGAGGGCGTCATCCAGAGCGTCAGCGAAGGATCCGACTCGCAACTCATTCCGTCATACATGATTCTATTTGATTTTTTACAAAAAAAATATTATAATTTAATATGAAGACATTGGAAGAAATAAAGAAAATCCTTAAAAAAGAACTTCCATATTTAAAAGAAAAATACCGTATTAAAAAAATTGGCATATTCGGCTCATATGTAAGGGGAGAGAATAAGAAAAATAGTGATCTTGATCTGCTGGTAGAATTCTCTCAACCTATTGGATTATTCAAACAATCTGAACTTGAATTATATTTAACTAAAAAATTAAATATGGAAATTGATTTAGTCCCCAAGAAAGCATTAAAACCATTTATTATCCAGAACATTTTAAGAGAGATAAAATACTTGTGAAAAGGGATTACAAAAGTTATTTAAT
>JAGGYO010000007.1 GCA_021162505.1 bacterium | reverse complement strand
TATGTAAATAATCTCTTTAATATGCTATAATCTACAATTTTTTTATTGTCAATTTCATCAGAGTAAAATTCGCCTTTTTTCATTTTTTATCTATCCTTTGACTTTCATATATCTTAAAAAATTCGCCCTTTGATTTTAACAATGTCTTAAAATGCCCGCTTTCAATGATCTCTCCTGCCTTCAAGACCAATATTTTATCCACATGCTGTATAGTGGAAAATCTATGGGCAATGAATAATTGTGTTTTAGCTTGAAAATTTTTATCTAATTCCTTAAGGATCTTGTTTTCAATATTTGAATCAATAGAAGAAAAGGAATCATCAAATATTAAAAAATCCGGTTTTTTATAGATCGCCCTCGCTATTGTCATTCTTTGCCTTTGTCCGCCTGAGAGCGTCACACCCTTTTCACCCACCATTGTATCAAATCCATCACTGAACTCATTGATGGTTTCATATAATCCGGATGTTTTAACAACATTCAATAGTTCATTATTATCATATTCCCCTGATAATACCAGATTATCTTTTAAGCTTTCAGAAAACAGAAAGCTCTCTTGCGGAACATATCCAAAAAGTTTCCTCAATTGTAAAAGATTATATTTGTCAATGGATTTTCCATTTATTAAGATCTCTCCTTTTTGAACATCATATAATCGTAAGATCAGTTCAACAATTGAGCTTTTTCCCGAACCTATTTTTCCTACAAAGGCAATTTTTTCACCCCTATTCACAGAAAATGATACATTTTTTAATACCCAATTTTCGCTTTTGGGATATTTAAACCAAACATTTTTGAATTCCAAATTTTCAATGATTTTGATCTTTTCTTTTTTTGTGCCAAGATCTTCTGATTTCCAATTCATTACATCCATTATTCTGGCAAGTGAAGCCAATCCTCTTGCCCAAATTGATATCACCCATCCGATGGCTATCATGGGCCAGATCAATGTCATGAGGTATCTTGCAAAGGCATAAAAATTCCCGATTGAAAGAGTCCCGTCAATGGTTTTTAATCCGCCGAAATAGAGAATGATGACCATGGAAATAGAGGAAAAAAGCATTATCATGGGATGGAATAAACTCTCCGTTTTAATGAGTTTCATATAAATTTTTCTGTATTTGTCGGAAAATTCTTCAAAATTTTCCGACATTGAATCTTCTTGAGTGTATGTTTTAATTATCTTAATACCGGAAAATGTATTTTGAGTAAAATTTGTTACTTGAGAAAAATTCTTTTGCACATTCTTAAAATATTTAAAAATGATCCTTTGAAAGATATATACAAGAATGGCTATGAACGGTAATGGAATCAATGCAATTAATGTAAGTTTAGGATCTATAATAAGCATATTTATCATGGCTATTAATCCCACAAAAAGAGGATCAAAAAATGCTAAAAATCCGGGTCCGGCAAGCATTCTAATAGCATTAAGATCATTGGTCGCCCTTGCCATGATCTCTCCTGTTGAAAATTCTGAGAAAAATTCCATTGGCAGGGCTAATATCTTTTTATAATACGCATTTCGAATATCATAATCTACACGAAACGAGGTTTTGCTTATATTTAATCTCCATATAAAACGAAAAAACCCCGCTAAAAGATTTACAATAATGATCATGATACCGGCAAATAATAATAGAGAAAAAGGATTTTTTTCCAACAAACTATTGATAAATGGTTGTAAAAAATTATTAAATCGGTCAAGGTAAAATGATACATGTACGGGAGATCTTGTAATGATACTTTTTAATGAATCAATTGCAAATGCCGTGATCTTTGGCGTAAAAAGCATAAAAATATCGGTAAACATTAAAGCAATAAGGCCAAAAATATAATTTTTCCTATACTTTTTTACAAATGAGAAAAAAAAACGCAAATTTTTCATCTATTAATAATATACGCCTGTTTGCAGATAAAATTTCGGTTGAAATCCGGAGTTCTCGAACCAATGTTCGAGCTTTTGTCCGCCTAATGAGATAAAAATGCTATATTTGTCAAGCATATATGTTCCCGTAAATGCAATACTAAAATCTCTACCGTCTTCTTCGGCTGATCCCCAGAGGTCAAAACTTTGTAGTTTCAAATGGTAGGCGATACCTCCGAATAAAGATATATACCCGCCAATGGAAACCCTATCTGACCATTTGGAAAAACCCACAAAACGACCACCGCCAAGTCCAATATTAAAGATGAAATTATTTATAGTTTTTGTAAAGGCAATATAAGGAGAATTATAATTATATAATTTGTCATTTTGGACGATGCCGCTGCTGTCTAATTTTAAATAAGGGATATGGTCGTATTCCACAGTATCGCCTTCGGTGGAAATGAATTGTTTTGTTGCAATATTTTGAATACCCGCAAAGATCGCCGGCTGATATTTACCTTCTCCTTTTAATATAATAAAATCAGCATTTATATGGGTTGCGAAGGGGTCAATAGAATCCAGGAAAAGGGATATCTGTAAAAAATCCAATGGGGTAAAAGAAAAACGAATATTCCCGTTAAAATAGATATCATGCGTGGGAACAATATCAAGCGGTGAGTTTGTGCTGCCTAATAGAATATCATATTCCATGAGGATCTGCCCTTTATTAAAAGCGGTCCCGCCTGGAATATCCGTAAATATGGGTTGTCCTGAAAAATTTCCTGCATTCAGATAAACAATAAGAACAATAAACAAGATAAGGAAAGAGTATCTTTTCATAATATCTCCATTTGTTGATTATAATATTTTTGCTATTCTTTTTCAAATGTTTTTTAGATAAAGAAATATTTGAATTATTGTTATATTTTTTATATAATACGAT